>JAQGMU010000382.1 GCA_028292195.1 Ramlibacter sp.
AGGTTGATCACGTCGGCCGACAGCCGCGTGGCCGCGATCTCGAAGGTGGTGCGGGTGCGCGTGCTGTTCTCGAAGAACAGGTTGAACACGCTCTTGCCGCGCAGCAGCGGCACCTTCTTCACCTCGCGGTCGTTCACGCTCACGAAGGTGGCGGCGGTGTCGAGGATGTGGGTGAGGATTTCCTTCGGCAGGCCTTCGATCGACAGCAGGTGGATCAGCTCGCCGTTCTTGTTCAGTTGCGGGTTTCTTTTGTAGAGCATGGGTTTCAGGGCGCCCCCTCGACCTGGAAGCGGAAGCGGCCGCCCGTTTCGCGGGCCAGCGCGAGCGACTGTGTTCCCGGCAGCGCCACGCGCGCGGCGGCGAAATCGGCCTGCACCGGCAGCTCGCGGCCGCCGCGATCGACCAGCACCGCCAGCTGCACCGCGGCCGGGCGGCCGTAGTCGAACAGTTCGTTCAGCACGGCGCGGATGGTGCGGCCGGTGTAGAGCACGTCGTCCAGCAGCAGGATGCGCGCGCCGTTGACGTCGAAATCGAGCCTGGTCTGGGCGGCGGTGGCGGCCAGCCCGCGGCGGGCATAGTCGTCGCGGTGCATCGCCGAGGAGATGATGCCGGGCTCGCCGGCCAGCCCCAGGTCGGTCTGCAGCCGTTCGGCCAGCCAGGCGCCGCCGGAAGTGATGCCCACCAGCCGCGTGTCGCCCTGGCGCAGCGCCTGCACGCCGCGCACCAGCTCGCGGTACAGGGCCTCGGCGTCGAGGGTCAGCGCGCCGGATTGCGCGGGAGTGGTCAAGGCAGGCTCCTCAGGAATTGCTCCAGGATGATGCAGGCGGCGCCCGCGTCGGCGTCGCGCGCGCCGCTCGCCAGGGCTTCGGTGGTGCTGTAGCGCTCGTCCACCTCGTACACCGGCTTGCCGCAGCGGCTGCGCAGCTGGCGCGCGAATTTGAGGGCGCGGGCCGTATTGTCGTGGCTGGCGCCGTCGGGATGGAAGGGTACGCCCACCACCAGGGCGTCGGGCTGCCACTCCTTGACGCGCGCATCCGCCGCGGCAAGGCGGGCGTCGCCTTCGGCCCGGATGGTCGGCTGCGGCGTGGCCGTGCGCAGCATGCGGTTGCCCACCGCCACGCCGGTGCGCTTCAACCCGAAATCAAAAGCAAGAAAGGTCTGGAAATGCGCGGGGACGTCGGGCACCGGGGTGCTCATGCGTGCCCGGCTCCAGGCGTCAGCATCCAGGCCTGCAGGCCCAGCAGCGACAGCGCCTTGTCGTAGCGCTCGGCGATCGGCGTGTCGAAGATGACGCTGGGATCGGCGCCCACGGTCAGCCAGCTGTTTTCAGCCAGCTCGGACTCCAGCTGGCCCTCGCCCCAGGCCGAGTAGCCCAGGGTCACCAGCAGCTTGCGCGGGCCGGCGCCGGTGGCGATGGCTTCCAGCACGTCCTTGGAGGTGGTCATCTCCAGGCCGCCGGGAATCGTCATGGTCGACGCATAGACCGACTCGTTCGCGTCGGCGCCCTCGGCATGCTCGGCCTCGTGCAGCACGAAGCCGCGCTCGGTCTGCACCGGACCGCCCTGCAGCACCGGGGTGCGCGCCAGTTCGGCGCGGCCGAGCGGCAGGTCGACCTTGTCGAACAGGTTCTTCAGGTTGATGTCGGTCGGCTTGTTGATGACCAGGCCGAGCGCGCCGCGCGGGCTGTGCTCGCACAGGTACACCACCGAGCGGGAGAAGGAAGCATCCTCCAGTCCCGGCATGGCGATCAGGAAATGGTGCGTCAGGTTGATGGCGTCGGCCTCGGGCGGCATGATGCACGATTTTACGTGCATGGAACCCAACTACGCGGACGGGATGGTCTGGCCGCCGCGATCTGCGGGCCAGCGACAACGCCGCGCTCAAGGGGCCGAGCTACCTGGGCGTGGGCGCGCTAGTGCAGCGGCACCGCGGCCTGCACGCGCTGCACGAAACGCAGCGAGGTGTCGGCCACCTCGCGCCAGCCGCTGTCCACGGTCAGGGCGTGGCCGCGATTGGCCATTTCGACGATCTCGGTCACGTTGCCGTTGCGGGCCTGGCGCTTGTACGAGGCATTGGCGATCGCCCACGGCACGGTGTTGTCCTTCTCGCCGGAAATGATCAGCAGCGGGCCGCGGTTCGGGTTGCCGGTGTCCACCTTCGCTTCGGTCCACGGATTGAAGTTGGCCGTGGCGGCCTGGAACAGCGGCGCACCCGGCGCCGGCACGGCAAAGGTGGCGTACAGCTCCCGCGCCTCCTCCCCGCTCACCGCGTTGGCGAAGGCGAAGCGGAACTGCTCGAAGGTCAGGGCCACGGCCCTGCCGCGGTTGGCCGGGTTGCCGAGCACCGGCCAGGCCGAGCGCAGCGCCGAGAGCGGCAGCGGCAGCACGCCGCGGAAGGGCGCGGGGTCGATGGCCACCGTGGCCGCCGCCAGCCCGCGCCCGGCCAGGATCTGCACCAGCAGGCCGCCGAAGGAGTGGCCGACGATGATCGGCTTTCTCTTCAACTGCCGGATGACCGCCTCGAAATGATCGGCCACCTGGCCCACCGTCTTGTTGGCGAACACCTCGGGCCGCGCGTTGGCTTCGGCCACGGTGCGCGGGTCGTCCGGCCAGCCCGGCGTCAGCGCGGCATAGCCGGCCTCCTCGAACACCTGGGCCCAGCGGTCCCAGCTGCTCGGAAGGAGCCAGAGGCCGTGCACGAACACCACGGGCTGCAGGCCGCCGGCATTGGCGCGCGCAACCTGCTGCGCCTCGTGGTCGGTGAGGGTGGAAGCGGTATTGGCCATGGGAACCTCTGGTGTCGGGTTTGGCGCCGGCGGCGCGTTGTGTTTATATGCGCCTTGCGGCCAAAAGCAACCCACCGCGGAGCCACCATGACATCGCATCCTGCCCCGGCCGCCTGGCCGCCGCTGCCCCTTGCCGAGTGGCAGGAGACCCACGCCGCCCTGCACCGCTGGGCGCAGGTGGTCGGCAAGCTGCGGCTGGCCGGTACGCCCTGGACCAACCATTCCTGGCACGTGACGCTGGCGCTCACCGCGCGCGGGCTCACCACCGGGCCCTTGCCTTACGGCGAGCGCTTCTACCAGGCGGAATTCGACTTCCTGGCGCATCGCCTGCTGCTGCAGGCAAGCGATGGCGGCACCAGCTCCGTGCCGCTGGAGGCGCAGTCGGTGGCGACTTTCTACAGTCGCGTGCGCCAGGCGCTGCAGGACCTGGGCATCATCGTAGCGATCCGCCCCACCCCGAGCGAGATCGCCGATGCCTTGCCGTTCGACCGGGACGACGCACTGCGGCCCTACGACCCCGATGCCGCCCAGAGGTATTGGCGCATCCTGCTTCATGCCGAGCGTGTGCTGCGCCATTTCCGCGCGCGCTTCCGCGGCAAGTGCAGCCCGGTACATTTCTTCTGGGGCGCGCCCGACCTGGCGGTGACGCGTTTCTCGGGCCGCACGGCGCCGCCGCATCCGGGCGGCGTGCCGGCGCTGCCGGACTGGGTGGCGCGCGAGGCCTACTCGCACGAGGTGAGCAGCTGCGGCTTCTGGGCCGGCGGCGGGCCGGTTCCGTACGCGGCCTTCTATGCCTATGCGTACCCGGAGCCGGAGGGCTTCAGCACGTGGCCGGTGCAGCCGCAGGGGGCGTTCTACAGCCAGGAGATGCGGGAGTTCATCCTGCCGTACGACGTGGTGCGCGAAGCGGACGATCCCGACGCCACGCTGCTGGCATTCCTGCAATCCACGTACGAGGCGGCGGCGGAACTGGCGCACTGGGACCGTGCAGCCCTGGAGTGCGCATTGCCGTGAATCCGGCCGGCAGCAAGGGCGCGGCGACGGGCACGAGCCGTGCGGCCAAACAACCTTCGCTATAATCTGCCTGCACCCGTCATTGGGGAGTAGCCGCTCTGCAACCTGCGGAGGCTTGCGTCAACACACTTGGCCCTCACGGCCATGGCGCAAGCAGCTTCGAGCCTGGCAAGACCTTTGACTGCACAGCTTCCTGGACTGGCCGGGGGAGATGTGCAGTCTTGGTTTTCTCCGGCCTTGGACTACTCGTCAAATGGAAGCTTTCCTCGCCTCTTTCGGTATGGTCGCCATCGCGGAGATGGGCGACAAGACCCAACTCCTCTCGTTCCTGCTCGCGGCCAAGTTCAAAGGCCGGCACTGGGCCATCATCGCGGGCATCTTCGGCGCCACGGTCGCGAACCACTTCGTGGCGGCCTACCTGGGTGACTGGGTGGCCGCGAACGTCAGCCCTGACGTCATGCGCTGGATACTGGGTGTGGCGTTCCTCGGCTTTGCCGCCTGGGCCCTCATCCCCGACAAGCTGGAAGACAAGGACAAGCCGAACCGCTCCGGTCCCTTCGTCACCACGCTCATCGCCTTCTTCCTGGCGGAGATGGGCGACAAAACCCAGTTCGCCACCATCGCGCTAGGCGCAAAGTACGCCAGCCTGACGATGGTCGTCATGGGCACGACGCTGGGCATGATGGCGGCCAACGTGCCGGCCGTCCTGCTCGGTGAGCGACTGGCCAAGTACGTCCCGCTGGCGAAGATGCGCTTCGTCGCGGCGGCCCTCTTTGCGGCCTTCGGCATCCTCATCCTGCTCAAGGTCAACTTCGGGCTCGGTCTGGAATGAAGGCGGCTCCCACGACCTCGGAAGCCTCAGGCGCCGAGCCGCCCAAGGCGGGCTCCCTCAAAGCGGTACTGACAGCATTGGGAGGGAACCTTGGCATCGCTGCCGCCAAATCGGTGGCCGCCTTCTTCACCGGAAGCGGAGCACTGCTTGCGGAGGCGCTCCACAGTTTCGCCGATTGCGGGAACCAGCTCCTGTTGCTGGTCGGCATGAAGCAGGCGCAACGCGCGCCGGACGAAGACCATCCGATGGGACACGGCAAGGTGGCGTACTTCTGGTCGATGATGGTTGCGCTGCTTCTCTTCAGCGTGGGCGGTGCGTTTTCCATCTACCACGGCATCCACGCGCTGCAGCACCCGGAGCCGTTGAAGTACCTTGTCCCCTCGATCCTGGTGCTGGCGGCGTCGGTGGCGATGGAGGGGTACGCCCTGCGAGGAGCGTTGCAGGCGGTCAGCGCGGAGCGTGGCTCGGGCTCACTGTGGTCGTGGTTTCGGGCCACCCGCCAATCCGAGCTGATGGTCGTCGTTGGCGAAGACGTCGCGGCTCTGGGAGGCTTGGCGGTCGCCCTGCTGGCTCTCGTTCTCACGGCCATCACCGGCAATCCCGTGTTCGATGCCTTGGGCACCATCGCCGTCGGCGCGCTGCTGGTCGTCGTCGCCGGCGTCGTCCTGTTCGAGGTGAAAAGCCTCATCACGGGCGAATCAGCGTCACCCAGGCTACGGTCGGAAATCCAAGCGTTCGTCGAGGCGCAGCCCGAGGTGGAGCGCGTGGTCAACATGCTCACGCAGCAATACGGCGACTACATCATGGTCGCATTGAAGGTGAAGATGAGGCGCATGGAGTCCGACCTGGCTCTCGTTGCCGCCATCAACGAAATCGAGGAACGAATGCAGCACAGGTTTACCAACCCGCGGCTGAAATACTCGTTCTTCGAGCCGGACCTGGGGTAGACAGGCCGGCGCCCGCGGGACTGCGTCGAAGCGCCGGCCAACGCCTGTTCGAAGGACGCGCTATGCCGTCACCGGGTTGCGCGCATAGTGCTTCACCAGGCTCATCAGCTCTTCTTCCGAGTACGGCTTGCCCAGGTAGTGGTTCACGCCCAGTTCCTTGGCATGCTCGCGGTGCTTCTCGGCGATGCGCGAGGTGATCATCACGATCGGCAGGTGCTTCAGGCGCGCGTCGGCGCGGATGTTGCGGGCCAGGTCGAAGCCGTCCATGCGCGGCATCTCGATGTCCGACAGCACCACCGACGGCAGTTCGTCGGCCAGCCGCTCCAGCGCCTGCAGGCCGTCGGCCGCCAGCGCCACGCGGTAGCCTTCGCGCTGCAGCATCCGCTGCGTCACGCGCCGCACCGTGATCGAGTCGTCGACCACCAGCACCAGCGGCACCGAAGGCACGGCCGGCACCAGCGGCGCGGCCGGCTTGCCGGCCTGCTCCAGCATCTCGGGCTGCGCGTGGTCGGCGCTCAGCGCGCGGGCCTGGTCGCCGTACACCGTGGTCAGCGCCACCGGGTTGTAGATCAGCACCACGGCGCCGGAAGCCAGCACGGTCATGCCGGCCAGGCCGGGCAGCCGCGACAGCTGCGGGCCGAGGTTCTTCACCACCACTTCCTGGTTGCCCAGCACTTCGTCGACGTGCATCGCGATGCGCTGCGACGCCGAGCGGAAGATCACCAGCGGCAGCGTCTTGCCCTGCGGCTCGACGCTGCGCGAGGACGACTGCAGCAGCGCCCCCGACCAGAAGAAGGGCAGCTGCTCGCCGCCGAATTCGAGGGTGCCGCTGTTGTAGGCCTGCTGGACTTCCTTGATGGTGGCGCGGCGCACCAGCTCCACCAGGTTGGCCGGCACGCCGATGGCGAGCTTGCCCGAGCGGATCATCACCACCTGCGTCACCGCGGTGGTCAGCGGCAACACGAGCTTGAAGCTGGTGCCGCGGCCCATCTGGGTGGAGGTCTCGATGCGGCCGCCGAGCGCGTTGACTTCGGCGCGCACCACGTCCATGCCGATGCCGCGGCCGGCCAGTTCCGTCACCTGCTGCGCGGTGGAGAAACCGGGCAGGAAGATCATGTTGGCGGCTTCGTCGTCGGAGATCTGCTGGTCGGGCGTGATCAGGCCCTGCTGCAGCGCCTTCTCGCGGATCCGCGGCACGTTCAGGCCGGCGCCGTCGTCCTGGAATTCCACCGAGACGTCGTTGCCTTCCTGGCGCAGCGTGATGGCGATGGTGCCGATGGCGTCCTTGCCGCTGGCCGTGCGCACGTCCGGCGTCTCGACGCCGTGCGCCACGCAGTTGCGCAGCAGGTGCTCGAAGGCCGGCGTCATGCGGTCCAGCACGCCGCGGTCCATTTCCATCGAGCCGCCGATCAGGTCCAGCTTCACCTGCTTGCCGCTTTCCTTGGCGGCCAGCCGCACCACGCGATACAGGCGGTCGGAGATGCCCTCGAACTCCACCATGCGGGTGCGCAGCAGGTCGCGCTGCAGTTCGCGCGTCTGGCGCGCCTGGGCGATCAGGTCGTCTTCGGTGGCTTCCACCACGCGGTGGATGCTGCGCTGCACGGTGGCCACGTCGTTCACCGATTCGGCCATCAGGCGCGTCAGTTCCTGCACGCGGGTGAAGCGGTCGAACTCCAGCGGGTCGAAGCCGGCGGCTGTGTCCTTGGCCTGCGCCATGCGGGACTGCATCTGGGACTCGGCCTGCACTTCGATCTCGCGCAGCTGCGAGCGCAGCCGGTCCAGGTTGCCCGTCAGGTCGCCCAGCGAGCCGCGCAATTGCTTGAGCTCGTTTTCCAGGCGCGAGCGGGTGATCATCACCTCGCCGGCCTGCGTCACCAGCCGGTCCAGCAGCTGCGAGCGCACCCGCACGGCCTGGTTGGCGGACTGGCGCGAGGCGGTGAGCGTCGTGATGGCCGGCATCGCGCGGGCTGTGCGGGTGGCGGCAGCCACCGGCTTCAGC
>JAQGMU010000425.1 GCA_028292195.1 Ramlibacter sp.
GCCCGCAGCGGCGCACGCACTTGATGATGTTCTCGGCCGCGCACTGGGCGCCGGTGACGATGTGCACCTTGGCTTCCAGCCGAATGCCGCTCATGCCGATCGGCTCCTTCACGTCCTGGCCGTCGATCACGAATTCCTGCGGCTCGACCAGCAGCAGGCGCTGGTCGGTGGAGATGTTGATGGCGCGCGCGGTTTCGACCACGCGGGCCACGTCGGCCGGCGTCACCTCCCGGTCCTTCACCGCCACCATGCCGCTGGAATTGATGCCGCGGATGTGGCTGCCGGTGATGCCGGTGTAGACGCGCGTGATCTTGCAGTCGGCCATCAGCTCGGCCTCTTTCAGCGCCTGCTGGATGCTGTGCACGGTGGCGTCGATGTTCACCACCACGCCGCGCTTCAGGCCGTTGGACGGCGCCACGCCGAGCCCGGCGAGCTTGAGTTCGCCGTTGGGCATGACCTCGGCCACCACCGCCATCACCTTGGCAGTGCCGATGTCGAGCCCGACGACGAGATCCTTGTAGTCCTTGGCCATCCTCTTTCTTCCTCAGTTCCTCTTGGCCGCCACGTCCGTCGTGACGACACCCCTCAACTTGACCGCGTAGCCGTCGGCGTGGCGCAGGTCCGCCGTCACCAGCGCCTCGGGGCGGCGGTTGTATTTCGATGTCACCTGGGTCAGCGTGCGCACGAAGCGCTGGCTGCGCACCAGCACTTCTTCCGGCGTCCCGCGCCCCAGTTCCACCACCGCGCCGCTGTCCAGGTGCAGCGTCCAGCCGCCGCGGCCCGACAGCGCCAGCTGCTCGATGCCCAGGTCCAGCGGCTCGAACAGCGGCTTCAGGCCCTGGTACATCGCCAGCACCTGCGCCGACGTGCCAACGGGTCCGGCCAGCCGCGGCAGGCCGTCCTGCTCGACGTCGCCGGGATTGGCCTCGAACACTTCGCCGTGGTTGTTGACCAGGTGCGACTCGGTGTCCGCGCCCCAGAAGGCCTCGGGCTCGTGCTCCTCCAGCTGCACCCGCAGCCGGTTCGGGAACTGGCGCTTGACCACCGCCTGCCGCACCCAGGGCACGGCCTCGAAGGCTTCGCGCGCTTTCTGCAGGTCGACGGTGAAGAAGTTGCCGGCCAGCCGCGGCGCCACGTTGGCGCGCAGCGTGGCCACGTTGTTGTGCGTCGTGTCGCCCAGCACCGTGATGCCGCCGATGGCGAACACCGGGTGCCGCAGCGCCCACCAGCCCAGCGCCGCCGCCAGCAGCAGGCCGCAGGCCGCGAACAGCACCGTGGCGGTGAGGTTCATCAGCTTGACGTCCATCGGCTGGGGCAGCGTCTGGTTCATTCGGCAACCGCCTCCGCGTGGTCCAGCGTGGCCGTGGCCAGCAGCTGCAGGCACAGGTCCTCGTAGCTGATGCCGGCGGCGCGGGCCGACATCGGCACCAGCGAGTGGCCGGTCATGCCGGGCGAGGTGTTGATCTCCAGCAGCGAGGGCTTGCGGGTGGCGGCATCGATCATCACGTCGATGCGGCCCCAGCCGCGGCAGTCCAGCACGCGGTAGGCCTTCAGCACGATTTCCTGGATCGCCGCCTCCTCGCCCGCCGGCAGGCCGCAGGGCACCAGGTACTGGGTGTCGTCGGTGAAGTACTTGTTCTGGTAGTCATAGTTGCCCTCCGGCGCCACGATGCGGATCACCGGCAGCGCGCGGGCATCGGCTCCGGTGCCCAGGATCGGGCAGGTCACCTCGTCGCCGGCCACGAATTGCTCGCACAGCACGTCGGCGTCCAGCGCCGCGGCGGCTTCCACGGCGTCCTGCATTTCCGAATAGCCCATCACCTTGGCCACGCCGATCGACGAGCCCTCGCGCGCCGGCTTGACGATCAGCGGCAGGCCCAGGTCGTCGGGAATCCTGATGACCTGGTCGCGGTCGTAGGCGCCGCGGTGCAGCAGCGTGTAGCGGGGCGTCGGGATGCCCTCGGCCAGCCAGACCCGCTTGGTCATCACCTTGTCGATCGAGATCGCCGAGGCCATCACGCCGGAGCAGGTGTAGGGGATGCCGAGCAGTTCGAGCGCGCCCTGCACCGTGCCGTCCTCGCCGAAGCGGCCATGCAGCGCGATGAAGCAGCGCTGGAAGCCCTTGCGCTTCAGCTCCACCAGGTCGCGCTCCGACGGGTCGAACGCGTGCGCGTCGACGCCCTTGGACTGCAGCGCCTTCAGCACGCCGCTGCCGGACATGAGCGACACCTCGCGCTCCGCCGACCGGCCGCCCATCAGGACGGCGACCTTGCCGAAATCCTGGTTGATCATGCAGCGCCCCCCATCTCGACCACCTTCGCCGGAACGCCGCCGATCGAGCCGGCGCCCATGCACATCACCACGTCGCCGTCGCGCACCGTGTCCAGCACGGCCTGCGGCAGGGCGGAGATCTCGCCCACGAACTGCGGTTCCACCCTGCCGGACACGCGCACCGCACGCGCCAGCGAGCGGCCGTCGGCCGCCACGATCGGCTCTTCGCCGGCCGAATAGACCTCGGACAGCAGCACCACGTCGGCGTTGCCCAGCACCCGCACGAAGTCCTCGAAGCAGTCGCGGGTGCGGGTGTAGCGGTGCGGCTGGAACGCCAGCACGATGCGCTGGCCCGGGAAGGCGCCGCGCGCCGCGGCCAGCGTGGCCTCCATCTCCACCGGATGGTGGCCGTAGTCCTCGATCACCGTGAACTTGCCGCCGCCGCGCGCGTCCGGCACGGCGACGTCGCCATAGCTCTGGAAGCGCCGGCCCACGCCCTTGAATTCGGCCAGCGCCTTGACCACCGCGTCGTCGGGGATGTTCAGTTCGACGGCGACCGCAATGGCCGACAGCGCGTTCAGCACGTTGTGCCTGCCGACCAGGTTCAGCTTCACGTGCATTTCGGGCAGCGTCACGCCGTTGCGCCGCTGCACCGTGAAGTGCATCTGCGGGCCGACGGCGCGCACGTTCACGGCGCGGACCTGCGCTTCCTCGTTCAGGCCATAGCTGGTGACCGGGCACTGCACCTCGGGGACGATGTCGCGCACCGCCTCGCTGTCGGTGCAGAGGATCGCCGTGCCGTAGAAGGGCATGCGGTGCAGGAAATCGAGGAATGCGCGCTTCAGGTTGTTGAAGTCGTGGCCGTAGGTTTCCATGTGGTCGGCGTCGATGTTGGTCACCACCGCCATCACCGGGAACAGGTTGAGGAAGGAGGCATCCGACTCGTCGGCCTCGACCACGATGTAGTCGCCGCTGCCCAGCCTGGCATTGGCGCCCGCGCTATTGAGCTTGCCGCCGATCACGAAGGTCGGGTCGAGCCCGCCCTCGGCCAGGATGCTGGCCACCAGGCTGGTGGTGGTGGTCTTGCCGTGGGTGCCGGCGATGGCGATGCCCGATTTCAGGCGCATCAGTTCGGCCAGCATCATGGCGCGCGGCACCACGGGGATCTTGCGCTTGCGGGCCGCGATCACCTCCGGGTTGTCCTGCTGCACCGCCGTCGACGTGACGACCGCATCGGCGCCGATCACGTTGGCGGCGGCGTGGCCGACGAAGGTCTGGATGCCCAGGGCCGCCAGCCGGCGCAGCACCGGCGTGTCGGCCAGGTCGGAGCCGGAGATGAGGTAGCCGAGGTTGCGCAGGATCTCGGCGATGCCGGACATGCCGGCGCCGCCGATGCCGACGAAATGAATGTGCTTGACAGCGTGCTTCATGGCGCGAGGGCCTCGCAGGCGGCGACCATCTGCTCGGTCGCCTGGGTCTTTTGCAGTTTGCGGGCCGCGACGGCGCGCCGCAGCAGCTCATCGCGCTTGAGGGTGATCAGCATCGTGGCCAGCGTGTCGGCCGTCAGCTCGCCTTGCTGGATCAGCCAGCCGCCGCCGGCGTCGACCAGAAAGCGCGCGTTGGTGGTCTGGTGGTCGTCGACGGCGAAGGGGAAGGGAACGAACACCGCCGCGGCGCCGACCGCCGCGATCTCGGTGACGGTGCTCGCGCCGGCGCGGCAGATCACCAGGTCGGCGTCGGCGAAAGCGGTGGCGGTGTCGTCGATGAAGGGCGTCAGTTCGGCCATGAC
>JAQGMU010000432.1 GCA_028292195.1 Ramlibacter sp.
CGGTTGAAACGCCACGGTGAAAACCGTGGCGTTTTTATTTGGGCACTTTGAAATCGCTGGAGCGATTTCAAAGTGGTCTGATCGGTGTGGCGAGGACCGGCAAAGCCGGATCCTCGCCACAAGGGAGACGGCGCTGCATGTTATTCCGCGCCATCCAGGTGCCGCTAGCGGAGCCTGGAACCCCTCCCGGGCTGTCGCTCCCTCTCCCCTTGGGGAGAGGGTTGGGGTGAGGGCAGCAGCGCTGGTGCTACGCCACCCGCAGGAACGGCCCCGCCAGCGGCCATTCCACGTCGCTGATCGGTGCCGCGACCGCTTCGGCCTTGCCCTGCCCCGCCTGCCACGCCAGCAGGCGCGCGCAGCGTTGCGTGTCCTCCAGCGTATGGACCTCGGTGATCCGCCCCCACCGCATCACCATCCGCTGCATCACCACGTTGACGTAGGGCGTGCCATCAGGCATCGGTTTCACGAAGTCGATCCGGGTGAAGATCCGCAGGTGCCAGGGCCCGCCGCCCACCACGACGTCCTTCACCTCCAGGCGCAGGCCGGGGAACAGCCGGTACATCCGCTCCCACCACAGCCGCATGCTTTCGTGGCTGGTGCGCAGGCCGCCGATCGCCGACTCGCCTTCGAAGCGGTAGACGAAGCGTGGCGCCAGGGTGTCCAGCATCGGCTGGAAATCACCGGCGCTCAACCGGGCGAAGACGTGGCGGACCTTGCGTTCGACGATGGCGTGGTACATGGCGGCGGCTCCTGGTTGGCTTGCATAATGCAAGTCAATCTAGTCCATTCACTTTCAAAAAGCAAGCCATGTCCGTGTTCTCCGATTTCGCCTGCTCCATCGCCCGCACCGTCGACGTGGTGGGCGAGTGGTGGACGCTGCTCATCCTGCGCGACCTGTTCGCCGGCATGAGCGCCTACGACGAACTCCAGCGCGACCTGGGCATCGCCTCCAACGTGCTGGCGGCGCGGCTGCAGAAGCTGCGCGACGCCGGGCTGGTGGAGCGCAGCGCCGAGCCCGAGGACGCCCGCCGCTGGCGTTACGCGCTCACCGAGCAGGGACGCGAGCTCTACCCGGTGCTGCTGGCGCTGATGGCCTGGGGCGACAAATGGCTGGCCGCGCCTGGGCAGCAGCCGGTGCTGGTGGTGCACCAGCGCTGCGGCCAGGTGACGGCGGCCGTGCCCGCCTGCTCGGTCTGCCGCGAGCCGCTGGCTTTCGAAGACCTGCGCTTCCTGGCGGGGCCGGGCGGGCAGCCTGGCCCGGGCACGGCCGAAATCGGTCGCTACCTCGGGCGGCGGACTTGAGCGCGCCGGGCCGCCCCAAGGGCGAACACCGCAGTGCGCAGCACGGAGGTTTTCGAATGAGCGCGTCGCAGGACGACCTGTTCGGCGCGGCGCCGCCGGCCCTCGCGCTCCCTGAAGGGATGCGCTACGAGGAGGAGTTCCTGTCGCGGGCGGAAGAGGCGCAGCTGATCGCTCGCATCGAACAGCTGCCGCTTGCGCCCATGAAGTACCAGCAGTACACGGCGCTGCGGCGGGTGGTGAACTATGGCGGCCGCTATGACTTCAGCAAGCAGAAGCTCGAGGAGGCGGAGCCGCTGCCGGCCTGGCTGGATCCGCTGCGGGCCAAGGTCGCCGCCTGGCTGCACGCCAGGCCGGATGTCTTCACCCAGGCCTTGATCGCCGAATACAGCCCGGGCACGCCGCTCGGCTGGCACCGCGACGTGCCGGAGCACGAGGACATTGTCGGCATCTCGCTGTTGAACGAGGCCGTGCTGAAGTTCCGGCCCTATCCGCACGAGAAGGGCAGCAAGGCCGGCGTGCTGAAGCTCACCGTCGCCCCGCGTTCGGTCTACCTGCTGCGCGGCCCGGCGCGATGGGCGTGGCAGCACAGCGTGTCGCCAACGAAGTCGTTGCGCTACTCGATCACCTTGCGCACGCCGCGTGGAGTCAACCCGGGCTCGCCGCCGCGGGCAGTCCCGGGCCACGATCGCGCCGGCCATTGAGCAGCACGCCCAGCCAGCGCGATCGCACCCACCACCGGTAAGTGGCCAGGCAGACCAGCGTGGTGGCCGCGATGTTGAGGGCGATCTTCACCAGCGCCGGCAACGGCAGGCCGAACAGCAGCGCGCCGAACAGCACGGTCAGGGGCAGGTGCACCAGGTAGACCCAGTAGGCGGATTCGGCCATTCCGGCCAGCAGCGGGCGGCGGCTGGCAAGAACCCGCAAGGCCAGCCCGATCCAGGCGAAGCTCCAGGCCCAGGTCGCGCAGTTGTAGGCGTAGCCCACGGCCAGCGGGCCGGCGCCGCGCGCCAGCAGCACACCCGTCGCGATGAACGCCGCCAGTCCGATGGCCGCAAGAACCGGCCAGCGCCGCTGGTAGTACGCGAACAGCTCCTGCTGGTGGAAGAACAGGACGATGCCGAAGACGAAGAACAGCCCGTGGTGCACCCACTCGGTCCAGGACGGCAGGAAAGAGCCGTCCACCACCAGGAAGCCATTCGGATACGACATGCCCACCAGCGCCGGCGGCACGGCCAGCACAGCGAAACCCCATGCGCGAGCGCCGATAGCCCGCAGCAGCATGCCGGCTCTCGCGTAGATGCGGTTGCCGGCTCGCCACGCCAGGCGCGTGAGGACACCGAACCAGATCAGGAGCCACAGGAACCACAGGTGCATGGTGTTGGGCGCGCCGCGCGTTTCCGGCGGGGCCAGCGCGAGGTCCAGGCCCCAGCTGCCGTACGCCATCCGGTGCAGGTACAGCAAGGCAGCGCCACCCAGCGCCAGCGTGAGCACCGGCCAGAACACGGCGAAAGGCAGAGCCAGCCGCCGCAGGCGGTTGCGCAGCATGCCGGCCGGGCCGTGACGCTGCACCAGCCAGGCGACGAAGAAGCCGGCCAGGATGAAGAACACCGGCATGCGGAAGGCGTGGATGAAGGCGACCAGCACGTCGGCGAATGCGGTGCGCTTTTCATCGCGCCACGGCAGCGGCGACGGTCCGGCGAGGTGGATCGCCGCCACGTGCAGCACGACGCCCAGCCACATCATGATGGCGCGCAGGTTGTCCAGCGCGTGCAGGCGGGGCGGCAGTGGCGGGGTCATGGAGAGCTGGGGTGCGCTGCGCGCAGTCCAGCCTACTTGTCGGTCGCCAGCGTCATGCGGCGCCGAAGCCGCGCCGCTTCTTCGGCGGCGCCGGCCTTCTCCGCCAGCATCGCCTGCGCGCCCAGCCAGGCCAGCACGGCGCGGCGCCAGCCTTGCTCGGAGGCGGTGTCGGTGGCGAGCTGAAGCACCTCGGGGTCGGCCTTCTCGGTGCGCAGCAGCACGGCAGCGGCGATCACGCGCGACAGCGGGCTCTTGATCGCCTTCAGCGCCGCCGCCCCGCCCTGCCCGCCGGCCACGCCGCGGTATTCCTCGGGCAGCAGCTTGGCCTGCTCGGGCGTCGCCTGGCCGGCCAGGAAATCGGCATAGGCGCGTTCCGTGTCCGTCGCATCGCGCCGCAACGGCTCGAAGCCGGCGCAGGGAGCGAGGTCCAGGCTGGCCACGTGGACGGCGCAGCGCGTGAGCTCGGCGCGCGCCACCAGCGCCGGCTGCGCCGTGCTCGCCACCTCGCTGCGAAAACGGGTGAACTCGGAAGTGGCGACGCGGTCGTTGCCGGAAAGGTAGGCGCGCTCGTAGCGATCCTGCGCGCCATCGGCGTTTACCAGCCAGTCCGGCTGGCGCGGCTTGTTGCCGCAAGCGGCCAGCAGCAGCAAGGACATGAGCACGAAGCGGTGTTTCATGGAACCTCGATCTTGCGGTCTTTCGCGAACGGCCACTTGCGATTGAGGTCGTTGATCAGGTCCTCGATCTTGCGCAGGTTGGCTTCGACGTCGCCGCGCAGGCTGCCGAGGTCGTCGGTTGCCGTGCGCACGTTGCCGGCAATGCCTTGTGCTTCCTTCAGCACCGCGTCCACCTTTTGCAGGCTGCCGCGCGCCTCGCCCAGCAGGCCCTGCATCTGCTTGACCGCCGCCCGGGCATCGGTGGCCAAGCCGTCGGCGCCGAACACCTGGCGGTCGGCGTTCACGATCAGACGGTCGGCGTTGCCGGACAGGCTTTCGATGCGGGCCAGCGCCGCGTTGGCGCGATCGATGGTGAGCATCAACTTGCGCGCGTCCTCCTCGTTGCCGAAGATCGCGTGCAGCGCGCCCTGCCGGCTTTGCAGCTTCTGGGTGAAAGTCTGCAGGTTGCCCATCGCCTTGTTCAATTCGGAGTTCTGGGCCGTGATCTGGTTCAGGTTGTCCAGCACGTCCTTGGCGGCGCCGATCACGCGCTGGATCTCCTCGTTGGCGTCGCCGCGCAGCACCGGCCGCTCGGCGCCGTCCGGCAGCGGCGGGTCGGTCAGCACACCGCTGTAGGCGCGCAGCTGCGGCCCACCCAGGAGGCCCTTCACCAGGGTGAACACGCTGGAGGTGCGCAGCCACTTGGCATCCTTCTGGCGCACGTCGATGCTGATGCGCACGTTGCCCTGCTCGCCCAGATCCACGTTCTTCACCACGCCGATCGGGAAGCCGGAGAAGGTGAGGTCCATGCCGGCGATCACGCCCTCGACGTTGTCGGCCACCAGCACCAGGTGCTGCTTGGCTTCGAAGAAGCCGCGCGCCCGCAGCAGGTAGAAGGCCGAGCCGACGATCAGGCCGAGGGTGAACACCAGCAGCACGATGGCCTTCATCTCCAGGTGCGGGACGTATGCGATCTTCGCCGTCGGCTCGGACTTCTGCACCGGTGTCCGTGGGGCCGGCGGTGGCGTGGGCTGCGGTTGCGGGGCTGGTTTTTCTTCGGCCATGGTCAGAGGTAATTCGCCACCAGCGAGAGGGCTTCCAGGATCAGCAGCACACCGAACATGCGCACCAGGCCCTGCAGGGCGGCGGCACTCTCGCGCGAACCGTCGTCGTCGATGTTGTTCAGGCCGGAGGCCACGGGGATCAGCGACACGGCCAGCGCGAAGAACAGCGTCTTCATCACGAAGATGAACATGAACATCGGCTGGAACACGCGCCCGACCACGTGGGTGTAGGCCTGTTCGCCGGCCAGGGTGAAGCCGTAGACCGCCAGGTACGACAGGATGGCGGCCACCACGCAGCTGAGCGCCGCCAGCGTGACGGTGGAGAAGATGCCGGCCAGCATCCGGGGCAGCACCTCCACCGCGATCGGATCGAGCCGCTTCCTGCGCAGCTGGTGGAAGTGCCCGAGGCGGCGCATCTCCACCAGGGCGGCACCGCTGGGGATGGTGCAGCGCAGGGCGACGAACAGGGCGGCGGTCAGCGGGATCAGCTCGATCACCAGCACCCGGATCACCATCTCCAGGGCGTACTGCGACAGCCCGTAGCTGGCGGCGGTGACGATCACGATGCGAGTGATGATCATCGTGAACAGGGAGATCAGCACCGTGAACCAGCCGAGGATGGGCGCCGTGTCGAGGTAGACGTGCCGGGTCAGGTTGTAGCGGGTCTGCGGGCCGTAGCTGCTGGGCGAAAAGGCGCGCACCAGCATCACCGCGCCGAAGAACCAGATGCGGGCCCAGGCTGACGCCCAGCGAACCGGCGCCAGGCTGGCGTGGCTTGCCAACCGGTACCAGTTCGGCAGGTGCTTCATGGCGCGATGGTAACGGTGCGGCGCGCCTCGGCTCGTAAGGCGGCGCCTACAGCAGAGCCAGGCGGCCCGCCAGGAGAGCGACAGCGGCATGAAAAATTCCCGCGCAGGCCTGCAGCGCAACGGGAATGAGCAGCCTTTACGTGGCCTTTGCGCAC
>JAQGMU010000058.1 GCA_028292195.1 Ramlibacter sp.
GTGTCCACCTTCGCCGCCGATTTCCTGGAACTGGCTGACCGCGGCCGGCTCGCGCCCGGCGCCTGGGCCGACGTGGTGCAACTGGACCGCGACCTGCGGGTGCAGCGGGTAATCCTGCAAGGAGGTGCGGCGGATGTCGCGCATGCTCGATGAGGCGCGCGAGGCGCCCGAGGTGGTGGCGCGGCAGCTGCGCGCCGACCAGGACCGCTACCGCGCGCTCGGCACGCTGCTGCGCAAGCAGCCGCCGGCCTCGCTGCTGACGCTGGCCCGGGGCAGCTCGGACCACGCGGCCCACTACGCCGCCTACCTGGTGATGGCGCGGCTGGGCCGGCTGGTGACCTCGATGCCGATGTCGCTGCTGACGCTGTACCAGTCGCGCATCTCCGGCCAGGGCCTGGCCTCGTTCGCCTTCTCGCAGTCGGGCCAGAGCCCGGACGTGGTGACGCCGACCGAGTACTTTCGCGCTGGCGGCGCGGTCACCTGCGCCTTCGTCAACGACGCCGCCTCGCCGCTGGCGCGGGCCGCCGAATGGCTGTTCCCGCTGCATGCCGGGCCCGAAAAGAGCGTGGCCGCCACCAAGAGCTTCATCGCGCAGCTGCTCGCCGGTGCCCGGCTCGTGGCCGCCTGGCAGGAAGACGCGGCGCTGCAGCAGGCGCTGGACGGACTGCCGGCGGTGCTGGAACAGGCCGTGCGCGCCGACTGGTCGCCGGCGGTGGATGCGCTGCGCGACGCCGACCGCCTGTTCGTGGTGGGTCGCGGCCTCAGCCTTCCGGTGGCCATGGAAGCCGCACTGAAGTTCAAGGAAACCTGCGGCATCCAGGCCGAGGCGTTTTCCGCCGCTGAGATCCAGCATGGCCCGATGGCGCTGATCGAGCAGGGCTACCCGCTGCTGGTGTTCGCCCCGCGCGGCCCGGCGCAGGCCGGCGTGCTCGAAGTGGCGCGCGCCATGCGCGAACGCGGTGCATGCGTGCTGCTGGCCGCACCGCCCGGCACGCCCGATGCAACGCTGCCGCTGGTCGAGACAGGACTGCCGGACGTCGATCCGGTCAGTGCCATCCAGAGCTTCTATCCCATGGTGGAGGCGCTGGCGCGCGCGCGCGGCCACGACCCCGACAGGCCGCCGCACCTGAAGAAGGTCACGCGAACCAGCTGAGCACTTTTGCGCGCTTGCCGCCACTCGCGGGCCGTCCGAGGACTACAGGCCCGAGTCTTGCATTGCACGTTGCATGGAGCACCCGCAATGCATCGTGACACAGCGCGCGCCCGCAGGCACGCGCAGTGTCGTTTACATGCGTCTCGGGTATCCACCAAGAAACTCACACCCCTTGTTTTTATCTACCGTTCACCTACAGTGAAGTCGGCGTTTCACCTACATCATCCGTTGAGGCAGAAACCCGGCGTGGGAGTACAGTGACACCGCACTGCGCGCCCCGCTGCAGACAGTCAACGAAGGAGGCTTCATGGATGTCGTCCGCAATTTCCTCACGCGCTACGAGAAGACGCGTGAGGAGGAGTTGTCGATCGAGGAATACCTCGACCTGTGCAAGCGGGAGCCGCTGACGTACGCGACGGCGGCCGAGCGCATGCTTGCCGCGATCGGCGAACCCGAGATGGTCGACACCCGGCACGACACCCGCCTTTCGCGGATCTTCGGCAACAAGATCATCCGCATCTATCCGGCCTTCAAGGACTTCTACGGCCTCGAAGAACCGATAGAGCAGGTCGTCTCGCACTTCCGCCATGCCGCGCAGGGCCTGGAAGAGAAGAAGCAGATCCTCTACCTGCTGGGCCCGGTGGGCGGCGGCAAGTCTTCCATCGCCGATCGGCTCAAGCAGCTGATGGAACAGGTCCCGTTCTACGCCATCAAGGACTCGCCGGTGAACGAGTCGCCGCTCGGCCTGTTCAGCAACGAGGAGGACGCCCCGCTGCTGGACCAGCAGTTCGGCATCCCGCGCCGCTACACGCAACGCATCATGTCGCCCTGGGCCGTCAAGCGGCTCGAGGAATACGGCGGCGACATCCGCAAGTTCCGGGTGGTCAAGCGCTTCCCGTCGATCCTGAAGCAGATCGGCATCTCCAAGACCGAGCCGGGCGACGAGAACAACCAGGACATCTCCTCGCTGGTCGGCAAGGTCGACATCCGCAAGCTCGAAAGCTATGCCCAGGACGACCCGGACGCCTACAGCTACTCCGGCGGCCTCTGCCTCGCCAACCAGGGCCTGCTGGAATTCGTGGAAATGTTCAAGGCGCCCATCAAGGTGCTGCACCCGCTGCTGACGGCCACCCAGGAAGGCAACTTCAAGGGCACCGAGGGTTTCGGCGCGATCCCGTTCGACGGCATCGTGATGGCCCACTCGAACGAGAGCGAGTGGAAGGCCTTCAAGAACAACAAGAACAACGAAGCCTTCCTCGACCGGATCTACGTCGTCAAGGTGCCGTACTGCCTGCGCGTCATGGAGGAAGTGAAGATCTACGAGAAGCTGATCTACAACTCCTCGCTGGCCGAAGCCATCTGCGCGCCCGGCACGCTGAAGATGATGGCCCAGTTCTCGGTGCTCACGCGCCTGAAGGAACCGGAGAACTCCAGCCTGTTCTCCAAGATGCAGGTGTACGACGGCGACAACCTGAAGGACACCGACCCTAAGGCCAAGAGCTACCAGGAATACCGCGACTACGCCGGCGTCGACGAGGGCATGACGGGCATCTCGACGCGCTTCGCGTTCAAGATCATCTCCAAGGTCTTCAACTTCGACAGCAACGAAGTGGCGGCGAATCCGGTGCACCTGATGTACGTGCTGGAACAGCAGATCGAGCGCGAGCAATTCCCGGCCGAGACCGAGCAGAAGTACCTCTCGTACATCAAGGAACACCTGGCCGCCCGCTACGCGGAGTTTATCGGCAAGGAAATCCAGACGGCCTACCTCGAGTCGTATTCCGAGTACGGCCAGAACATCTTCGACCGCTACGTGACGTACGCCGACTTCTGGATCCAGGACCAGGAGTTCCGCGATACCGACACCGGCGAGATCTTCGACCGCGCGGCGCTGAACGCCGAACTGGAGAAGATCGTGAAGCCGGCCGGCCTCTGCAACCCCTAGGACTTCCGCAACGAGATCGTCAACTTCGTTCTGCGGGCCCGGGCCAACAACTCCGGCAAGAACCCGGTGTGGACCAGCTACGAGAAACTGCGCAGCGTGAT
>JAQGMU010000488.1 GCA_028292195.1 Ramlibacter sp.
CCGTACTGGTGGGTGAAGCCGTGCATCACCATCTCGCCGCCCTTGTCGCGGGCGTAGTTCAGCGCGGTCTGCAGGTTGGTCGCCTGCGACAGCGCCACTTCCTGCGGCACGCCGCCGTTGTACAGGCCCATGGGATCCACGTAGTGCGGGATCACGGCCACCGAGAACGGGACCGCCTTGGACGACAGGTAGTCGCTGAGCGTCTTCATCGCCTGCACCGAAACCATCGCGCCCACGTCTTCCAGGCGCACCATGGCCTTGTGATAGAAGGTGTGCGTGCTGCCGAGCATGTCGTGCAGCAGGTCGCTGAACACCAGGTAGCGGTCACGCGGGCCGATGAAGCTGAAGGGCAGGTCCGCCACGTACCAGAAATTGCCGGCGCGGGTGATGTACGGCAAGGTCTCGTTCGTCCTCGGGCTGGCGATCTTCACCACGGCTTGCGCCTTGGTGGCGTCGGCGATCTTCACCGCGCCGATGTCCGGGTCGGCGTTCACCACGTTGCGGCCGGAGTCGTAGGTGTAGTACTTGACGAAGTCCAGCCCCTTGTACTTCACGGTGTCGAAGAAGGGCGGGTTCGGGTTCGACGACGACGGCTCCGCGCTCAGGCCGCGCAGTCCGGTGAGGGTGATCCCCTTGTTCGCCGTGAAGTTGTAGGTGGGGTTCCACGCCAGCTGCCACAGGTTGTACTTGAACCAGACCAGCGGCTTGGTAGTCGCCATCGCGTCGGCCAGGAAAGCCGCAGGCAGCTGGTGGTCGTAAGCCCCCCCGAGGTAGAAGGTCGCGGAGTACTTCTCCACCGAGCCAGGCGTGTATTGCTGCACCGGAACCATGCTCACCTGCGCGTCGAAATGGCCCAGCAGGTTGCGCAGCATGATCGCGTACGCGAAGCTGAGCTTGTCCCATTCGGTGCCCGAAGGAGCGTCGTACAGGACTTGCACCGTTGGCGGCGGCGGCGTCTGCGCCAGGGCCGCCGGCGTCCCGAACAGCGCTGCACAGGCGGCCAGGGCAGCGAACGCGCGTGAGAGCATGGATTTCAACATCTGGGACTTTCGATTGAAGCTCGTGTATCAAACTTGATCTGGATGTTGGATTTGTAAGGTCGTCGAGTTCGACAGTGCCGTCCGCCAGTCGCGGTAGGAGTCTGCCTACCGGGCCGTAGAGAAGCCCCCGAGGCTCAGCGGCGCCGGCGCATTCGCCATGCGCCCATAATCCCCTCACCTTGGTTCTGGAAAGGCGCGCGCCATGAAGTACAAGGACTATTACGCCGAGCTCGGCGTGCCGCGCGACGCTGATGAGGCGGCCATCAAGAAGGCCTACCGCAAGCTCGCGCGCAAGCATCACCCCGACGTGTCGAAGGACCCGCAGGCGGAAGCGCGCTTCAAGGAAGTGGCCGAGGCCTACGGCACGCTGAAGGACGCGGAAAAGCGCGCGGCGTACGACCGCCTGGGCACCCGGCGCCGCGGCGAGGAGTTCAGCCCGCCGCCGCAATGGCAGCAGCAGTACGCCGCCGGCAGCGAGCCCTTCGAGCCCTTCGAGGGCGTCGACCTGGCCGACCTGCTGGATGCGATGGCGCGGCGGCAGCGGCCGCGCGCCGCCCGGCCCACGCAGGGCCGCGACTACGAGGCCGGCGCCCAGCTGACGCTGGAACAGGCGCACCACGGCACCACCATCAGCCTCGACGTCGGACACGAGGACGGCACGCGCACCCTGGCCGTCACCGTGCCGGCCGGGGTCACGGAAGGCCAGCGCCTGCGCTTGCGCGGCCGTGGCGGGGCGGGCGCGCACGGCGGCCGCGACGGCGACATCTACCTGCACATCACGCTCATGCCCCATCCGCAGTTCCGCGCCGACGGCCACGACCTGTACTTCGACCTGGCGCTGGCGCCCTGGGAGGCGGCGCTGGGCGCCGACATCGAGGTCCCCACCCTGGAAGGCCCGGTGCTGCTGACCGTGCCGGCGGGCACCCGGTCCGGGCGCAAGCTGCGGCTGCGCGGCCGCGGCGTGGCGAACGGGAAAGGCGGGCGCGGCGACCTCTACGCGGTGACCCACATCGACGTGCCGGCATCGCTGAGCCCGCGCGAGCGGGAACTGTTCGAGGAACTCGCCCGCGAATCGCAGTTCAACCCGCGTGCCCTGGCCGGCAAGGAGGCTGCCCATGCAAACCCAAACCCTTGAGTGCATCCGGCTAGAAGCCGGCGTCAGCGTGAGCCGGCAGGACCTCGCCGAGATGAGCGGGCTGACGCTGGCGGAGATCGACGACCTGGTCGACTACGGGGCCCTGGCGCCGCTCGCGCAGCGGCCCGACGGGCCCAGCTTCGGCGCCGACTGCGTGCCGCCGCTGCGCCGCGCGGCCAGCCTGCGCGCCACCTTCGAACTCGACGTCTTCAGCGTGGCGCTGCTGGTGGAATGCTTCCAGCGCATCGGCCGGCTGGAGGACCAGGTGCGCGCGCTGGAGGCCGTGGGTATCCGCCGGTAAGGTCAACGCCATGGCTTGAGCCCATGGAGGATTCTTGCGTAGTACCTAGTAAGTCAAATGGCGCATGCACGGGCGACCCGCGGCGAAGGCCTGATTTGTTGGCTATCCTTTCCTCCGTTGCAGCAATTGCAGGAATGCATGAAGGAAGGCCAGGTTGGCAGGAGACAAGACGGGCGCACGGCAGCCGGCGCCTGACGCCTTGGTGGACCGGGAGGCGATGCTCGCCAGCGCGCAACGGCTTGCGAAGCTGGGAAGCTGGGCGTGGACCCTGGGAACGGACCAGCTCTGGCTGTCCCCCGAGGCCGTTCGCATTCTCGACATTCAGGCGGACGAGTTCGACGGCACTTTCTCGTGCCTGCTGCGGCGGATTCACGAAGGTGACGTGCCGGAACTCCGAAAGATCGCGCGGCAGATGCGCTCCGGGCAGCGCAGCTACAGCTACCGGTTCCGGTTCCGGGCGCAAGACGGCTCGCTCAGGAGGATGCGGGGCGAGGGGGAAGCGCAGTTCGACGGGACCGGGAAGGTCTGCCGCCTGGTGGGAACCGTGCTTGACGAGACCGAGCACCTGGAACTATGCGAGGCCGCCCAGGAAAGCCAGGACCGCCTGCGCAACATCGAGGAAGCTTCCATCGAATGGTTCTGGGAGCAGGACGAACGGCATCGCTTCACCCGGGTGACCGGCGGCAGGCACAGGAGGCCCTTCGACGGCGCGCTCCTGGCGATCGGCAGGAGCAGGTGGGAGCTGCCAGGCGCGGTGCCGCTGCGCTCCACCTGGCAGGCGCACATCGCTTTGCTGGACGCCCGCAGGCCGTTTCGCGAGTTCGAATACCAGCTCGGCGAGGGCCAGTCGGCCTTCGTCGTCAGCACCAGCGGCCACCCCACCTACGATGCCGCGGGAAACTTCAGGGGCTACAAGGGAAGCGCCCTCGACATCACGCGGCGCATCCAGGCGGAGCGGCAGGCGCTGGAGAACAAGGCCCTGCTCGAAAAGGCGTCCCGTCTCGGGGACGAGCAGCTGCGCGAGCTGACCGACCGGCTCACGACCACGCTGGAGAGCATCACCGACGCCTTCTTAACCCTGGACGGCGAGTGGCGCTTCACCTACATCAACCGCGAAGCCGAAAAGCTCCTTGGCCGCTCCCGCGCGGAGCTGATGGGCCGGGTGGTGTGGAAGGAGTTTCCGCAGGAGATAGGAAGCACTTTCCATCACCACTACGAACGCGCCCTGGCCGAATTCACGACGGTGAAGTTCGAGGCGTACTCGGCGATGCTGGAGCTCTGGCTCCAGGTCGCGGCCTATCCGTCGGTGCAGGGCCTTGCCGTGCACTTCCGCGACGTCACCGAAAGCAGGCGGGTCCGCCAGGCCCTGGTGGAGAGCGAGGAGCGCTACCGGCTGCTGTTCGAGACCAGCGCGGACGCCATCCTCCAGACGGCTCCCGACCGCAGCCTGGTGCGGGCGAATCCGGCGGCCTGCGCGATGTTCGGCATGACCGAGGAGCAGCTGCTCAAGGCGCCCCGGGCCCGCCTGATCGCCATCGACGACCAGCGCCTGCTGCCCCTGCTGGAGGAGAAGCAGCGCAAGGGCGAGGCCAGCGGCCAGCTGACGATGATTCGCGGTGACGGCACGCGCTTCGAGGCGGAAGTGACGATGGCGCGGTTCGAGACGAGCGAAGGGCAGGTTCACGCGAGCGTGCTGATCCGGGACATCACCCGGCGTCTGGCCCAGGAACAGGAAATCCTGGCGCTCAACCAGGACCTGAGTGAGCGCGTCCGGCAGCGCACGGCAGAACTGCTCGCCGCCAACGCCGAGCTCAGGGGCTTCGCCCATTCGCTTGCGCACGACTTGCGCGCGCCCCTGGCCATCATCGACGGCTTCTCGGGCCGGCTCGAAGAGGATCTGCGCGCC
>JAQGMU010000065.1 GCA_028292195.1 Ramlibacter sp.
GGGATGCCGTGGCAGACCACGTGGTTGACCGAGGTGCACAGCGACGCCGGGTAGGGCGGGTAGCCGGAAGGCTGGTAGCCCAGGGTGGCCGACACGCTGCCCTGCTTCAACATGTGCTCCGCCGCCAGCCGGTCGATTTCGCGGGTGGTGATGCCCGGCTTGATGAAGGGCGTGAGGTGGTCCAGCACTTCGGCGGCCAGCCGGCCGGCGGTGCGCATCCCCTGGATGCCTGCTTCGTCTTTGTAGGTGATGCCCATGGGCTGGATTATCCCATTCGGTGAAAACCCTCGCAGGTAAAATCCCGGGTTCCCGCGGCCCGTAGGCCGTGGTGAGCCGCGCGAACCGCGGCTCCCCGCCTTACCACCTCCCAAGACCAGGCTCCAGACAGTGTCCCTGCACATCACCGAGTACGAGGGCGGCCAGGCCCTCAGCGACTTCCGGGTCCAGCAACTCCTGCCCCGCCTCCAGGCGGTGCATCCCAAGATCGCCGGGCTGCAAGCCCGCTACGTGCACCTGGTGGCCACGGACCACGTGCCGACCGCGGCCGAGCGGGAGCGGCTGGCTGCCTTGCTGACCTACGGCGAACCCTACACCGGCAGCAGCGAGGGCCCGCTGGTGATCGTCACCCCCCGCCTGGGCACCGTTTCGCCCTGGGCCTCCAAGGCCACCGACATCGCCCACAACTGCGGGCTGGCCATCCGCCGGATCGAACGCGCGGTGGAATACCGCCTGCAGATGGCCGCTGGCTGGCTGGGCCAGGCCAAGCTGGAGCCGGGGCAGCTGGGCGCGGTCGCCGCCCTGCTGCACGACCGCATGACCGAGAGCGTGGTGCCCGACCTGGCCGAGGCGCGCCGCCTGTTCACCGAGCTGCAGGCGCAGCCCATGGAGCACGTGGCCGTGCTCTCCGGCGGCCGCGCCGCGCTGGCGGACGCCAACCGCCGCTACGGCCTGGCCCTGGCGGACGACGAGATCGACTACCTGGTGGCTGCCTTCCAGGGCCTGGGCCGCAATCCGAGCGACGTCGAACTGATGATGTTCGCCCAGGCCAACAGCGAGCACTGCCGGCACAAGATCTTCAATGCGACCTTCGCCATCGACGGCGTGCCGCAGGACAGGAGCCTGTTCGGCATGATCCGCAACACGCACGCCCTGCACCCGGAACACACCGTCATCGCCTATTCGGACAACGCCGCGGTGATGGAAGGCCATGCGGTGGAGCGCTTCGTGCCGGCCGCGGGCGGTGTCTATGCCAAGACCGATGCGACGCACCACGTGCTGATGAAGGTGGAGACGCACAACCACCCGACGGCCATCTCGCCTTTCCCGGGCGCTTCCACCGGCGCCGGCGGCGAGATCCGCGACGAGGGCGCCACCGGCAGGGGCTCGCGGCCGAAGGCGGGCCTGACCGGCTTCACGGTGTCCAAGCTGTGGGACGGCCAGTTCGGCAAGCCGGAGCACATCGCCAGCCCGCTGCAGATCATGACCGAGGGCCCGCTGGGCGGCGCCGCCTTCAACAACGAGTTCGGCCGGCCGAACCTGCTGGGGTACTTCCGCGAGTACGAGCAGGAAGTGGCGGGCGTCCTGCGCGGCTACCACAAGCCGATCATGATCGCCGGCGGACTGGGCTTCATCGACGCCGGCCTGACCCACAAGATTCCGTTTCCGCCCGGCACGCTGCTGGTGCAATTGGGCGGGCCGGGCATGCGCATCGGCATGGGCGGCGGCGCAGCGTCGTCGATGGCCACCGGCACCAACACGGCGGAGCTCGACTTCGACTCGGTTCAGCGCGGCAACCCGGAGATCGAGCGGCGCGCGCAGGAGGTCATCATCCAGTGCTGGGTGCTGGGGGACAGGAACCCGGTGCTGGCGATCCACGACGTCGGCGCCGGCGGCCTGTCGAATGCCTTCCCCGAACTGAGCAACGACGCCGGCCGCGGCGCGCGCTTCGACCTGCGCAAGGTGCAGGTGGAGGAGTCCGGCCTGGCGCCCAGGGAAATCTGGTGCAACGAGAGCCAGGAGCGCTACGTGCTGGCGATCGCGCCGGAATCGCTGGAGCAGGTCCGCGGTTTCTGCGAACGCGAGCGCTGCCCGTTCGCCGTGGTGGGCGTGGCGACGGAAGAACGGCAATTGGTCGTAGGCTCCGGCATGCCCCTCACCCCGACCCTCTCCCCAGAGGGGCGAGGGAGTGAAGTGCACCCTCTCCCGCTTGCGGGAGAGGGCGGGGGTGAGGGCTTGGCCGTGGACATGCCGATGGACGTGCTGCTCGGCAAGCCGCCCAAGATGCACCGCGACGCGCGCACCGTGGCGCGCGAAGTGCCGCCGCTGGACCTGACCGGCGTCGCGCTGAAGGACGCCGCGATCCAGGTGCTGGGCCATCCCACCGTGGCTTCCAAGCGCTTTCTGGTCACGATCGGCGACCGCACGGTGGGCGGCCTCACGCACCGCGACCAGATGGTCGGGCCCTGGCAGGTGCCGGTGGCCGACTGCGCCGTGACCCTGGCCGACTACCGGGGCTTCGCCGGCGAGGCCATGAGCATGGGCGAGCGCACCCCGCTCGCCTCGGTCGATGGGCCGGCCTCCGGCCGGATGGCGGTAGCTGAAGCCATCACCAACCTGCTGGCCGCGCCCATCGAACTGCCGCGCGTCAAGCTGTCGGCCAACTGGATGGCGGCCTGCGGCGAGCCGGGGGAGGACGCCGCACTGTATGAAACGGTGCGCGCGGTCGGCATGGAGCTGTGCCCGGCGCTGGGTGTGTCGATTCCCGTCGGCAAGGACAGCCTGTCGATGCGCACGCAGTGGCAAGCCGATGGCGCGACGAAGAAGGTGACTTCGCCGGTCAGCCTGATCGTCACCGCCTTCGCCAGCATGGCCGACGTGCGCGGCACGCTGACGCCGCAGCTGCACGCCAGCGGCGACACCACGCTGGTGCTGGTCGACCTGGGGCGTGGCCAAAACCGCATGGGCGGCAGCATCCTGGCCCAGGCCCTGAATCAAGCGGGCGGCGAGGTGCCGGACCTGGACGAAGCGCAGGACCTGGTGCGGCTGGTGGCGGCGGTCAACGAACTGCGTGGGCAAGGCCGCATCCTGGCCTATCACGACCGCAGCGACGGCGGGCTGTTCGCGGCGGCCTGCGAGATGGCCTTTGCCGGCCACGTCGGCGTGGCACTGAACGTCGACTTGCTGGTGACCGAGGGCGACGGCATCAGCGACAGCCGCGCCGAATACGGCGACGCCAAGAACTGGGCCGGGCAGGTCAGCGCGCGCCGCGAGGAACTGACGCTGAAGGCGCTGTTCAGCGAGGAACTGGGCGTGCTGCTGCAGGTGCGCACGGCGGAGCGCAACGAGGTGATGCAGGTGCTGCGCGCGCATGGCCTTTCGAAGCACAGCCACTTCGTGGGCAAGACCCGGCCGGCGGAGTCGAGCATCGAGGTCGGCAAGGGCGAAGTACAGGTCTGGCGCGACACCAAGAGCGTGTTCAGCGCCAAGCTCACCGACCTGCACCAGGTGTGGGACAGCGTCAGCTGGAAGATCTGCCAGCAGCGCGACAACCCGGCGTGCGCGGACAGCGAGCATGCGGCGGCCGGTGAAGCCTCCGATCCCGGCCTTCATGTCTTCCTTCCGCTCCCTCTTGCGGGAGAGGGCCGGGACGAGGGCAACAGCGCGCCAGCGCTACTCCTGAGCCGGCCCCGCGTCGCCATCCTGCGCGAACAAGGCGTCAACTCGCACATCGAGATGGCCTACGCCTTCACCGAAGCCGGCTTCGAGGCGGTCGACGTCCACATGACCGACCTGCAGTCCGGCCGGCACGCGCTGAAGGATTTCGGCGGCGTGGTGGCCTGCGGCGGCTTCAGCTATGGCGACACCCTGGGCGCCGGCGTCGGCTGGGCCCGCAGCATCACCTTCAACCCGGTGCTGGCGCAACAGTTCAAGGCCTTCTTCGGCCGCGCGGACACCTTCGGCCTGGGCGTCTGCAACGGCTGCCAGATGTTCGCCGAACTGGCCGACATCATTCCCGGCGCCGAGGCCTGGCCGCGCTTCACCACCAACCGCTGCGAGCGCTTCGAGGCGCGGCTGGCGATGGTCGAAGTGCTGGACTCGCCCAGCCTGTTCTTCCAGGGCATGGCCGGGGCGCGCCTGCCGATTGCCGTGGCGCATGGCGAGGGCTATCCCAACTTCGCGCAGCGCGGCGACGCGGCCAAGGCGATCGCGGCCATGCGCTTCGTCGACAACCACGGCCAGCCGACGGAGCGCTACCCGTTCAACCCGAACGGCGGCGCCGGCGGCCTGACGGCAGTGACCACGCAGGACGGCCGCTTCACGGCGCTGATGCCGCACCCGGAGCGGGTGTTCCGCAACGTCCAGATGTCCTGGACGAATGGCGACCCGTCGGACCATAGCCCCTGGATGCAGCTCTGGCGGAACGCCAGGAAATGGGTCGGGTAGGCGCCACGCCTGCGTTTGCTGCCTTTTCCAATCTCGTGCGGCTTCTTCCCTCATCTTCGCGGGTTCCGCCCTTCGTGTAGCCCGCTGCGGGCGGCGGGCGCGCCAAACTGTCCTCCCGACTTGCGGAGGTGGCATGAAGCGAAGGATCTTTCTGAAGGTATCGGGCGCAACCGCGCTGGTGCCGGCGGCCACGACGGCCTTGGCGCCGCTGGCGGCGCCGGCGCCGAAACGCCCGGGCGCCAGTGAGGCGCCAGGCACCGGCTACCTGTTCTTCAACGCGCCGGAGGCGGCCTTCATCGAGGCCGCGGTGGAGCGGCTGATCCCGCCGGACGCCCTGGGCCCGAGCGCAGGGCAGGCCGGCGTGCCGACCTATCTCGACCGCCAGCTGCAAGGCGCCTGGGGCGCGGGCGAGCGCCTGTATCGCGGCGGCCCCTGGCAGCCCGGCACGACCAGCCAGGGCTACCAGTTGCCGCTGACGCCGGCCGAGTTGTTCCGCACGGGGCTGCGGGCGATCCGCGAGGACCTCCAGCAAAACGGCGGCACCCCGTTCGAGAAACTGCCGGGACCGCAGCAGGACGCCTACCTCACGGTCCTGCAGACGCAACAGAAGGACCTGGGCGGCGTGCCCTCCAGGGTGTTCTTCGAGTCGCTGCTCGCCATGGCGGTCGAGGGCTACTTCTGCGACCCGGTCTATGGCGGCAACAAGGACATGGCGGCCTGGGCCATGATCGGTTTTCCCGGCGCTTACGGCTCCTACCACGACCGGGTCGACCAGTATGGCGTGCCGTTCGATCACCCGCCGCGCAGCCTGGCCCAGGCCCCCAGCGGGCACGTGGTGGTCAACCCGAACATCCCGGCGACCGCGCCCGTGCGCGGCAGCCACAAGGGGCACTGAATGGCCGCGACACGATTGCCCGAAGTCGACGTGGTGGTGCTGGGCGTGGGCCTGGTCGGCAGCATCATGGCCCGCGAACTCGCCAGGGCCGGCCTCAGGGTGGTCGGCCTCGAACGCGGCGAGCCGCGCGACACGGTGCCGGATTTCCAGGGGCCGGCCATGCACGACGAATTGCGCTATTCGGTGCGCAAGGCGCTGATGCAGGACAACACCCGCGAGACCGTCACCTTCCGCAACAAGGCTGCGGAGACCGCGCTGCCGATGCGCCGCTGGGAGAGCTTCCTGCCCGGCACCGGCGTGGGCGGTGCGCTGGTGCACTGGAACGGCCAGACCTACCGTTTCCAGGACACCGATTTCCAGATGCGCACGAAGGTCGTGCAGCGTTACGGCGAAAAGTTCATGGCGCCTGACCTGCTGGTGCAGGACTGGGGCGTGACGGCGGCCGAACTGGAGCCGTACTTCGACCGCTTCGAGTACCTGCTGGGGATCTGCGGAAAGGCCGGCAACCTGAAGGGCACCAAGGTCGAAGGCGGCAACCCGTTCGAGGACCCGCGCTCGCGCGACTACCCGAACCCGCCGCAGAAGGAGCCCTATGGCTCGGCGATGTTCCGCAAGGCCGCGGCCGGTCTCGGCTACCACCCGTTCCCGCAGCCTTCCGCCAACCTGAGCCGGCCTTACACCAACCCGGAAGGGCTGCGCATGAACACCTGCATGTTCTGCGGCTTCTGCGAGCGCTACGGCTGCGAGCACTTCGCCAAGTCGTCGCCGCAGACCGTCGTGCTGCCGGTGCTCCTGAAGGACAGGAACTTCACCCTGCGCACCCAGTGCCAGGTCCAGCGCATCAACCTGGATTCGGCGAAGAAGCTGGCGACCGGCGTCACCTATGTCGACGCCGCGGGGCGCGAGTTCGAGCAGCGCGCCCGGCTGGTGATCGTCGGCATGTACGCGCTGAACAACGTGCGCATGCTGCTGCTGTCCGGCATCGGCACGCCTTACGACCCGGCCCGCGGCAAGGGCGTGGTGGGCCGCAGCTATGCCTACCAGACGATGAGCGCGGTGCAGGTGTTCTTCGACCGCGACGTCAACATCAACCCGTTCATGCGCTCGGGCGCCAACGGCACCTTGATCGCCGATTTCGTCAGCGACAACTTCGACCACGGGCCGCTCGGCTTCGTCGGCGGCGCCTATGTCGGCGAGGTGATGAGCCACGGCCGCCCGATCGAGTTCCATCCGACCCCGCCCGGCACCCCGGCCTGGGGCTCGGCCTGGAAGCGCGCGGTGGTCGACCACTACAACCACACCTCGGTGATCAACATCCACGGCAGTTCGACCTCGGCGAAGCAGAACTACCTGGACCTGGACCCGACCTACAAGGATGCGTGGGGCCAGCCGCTGCTGCGCATGACCTTCGACTTTCCCGAGAACGACCTGAAGATGTCGGCCCACGTCACCGAGAAGGCGGCGGCGATCGGGCGCGCGATGGGCGGCAGGCAGGTGGTGGGCAGCGGACGCAAGGGCCCCTACACCGTGACCCAGTACCAGACCACGCACAACACCGGCGGCACGGTGATGGGCGCCGACCGCGGCACCAGCGTCGTCAACCGCTACCTGCAAAGCTGGGACGTGCCCAACGTGTTCGTGATCGGCGCCTCCAACTACCCCCAGAACGCCTCCTACAACCCGACCGGCACCCTGGGCGCGCTCATCTACTGGGCGGCGGACGCCATCGTCAACCGCTACCTCAAGTCTCCGGGGCTTATCGCATGAAAACGGATCCGCGTCGCCTGTCCCTGCTGTCCTTGCTGGTGGCTGCCATCGCCCTGGCCGCCTGCGGC
>JAQGMU010000601.1 GCA_028292195.1 Ramlibacter sp.
AGAAGGTGACGGGCCCGAACGGGCCCGCGAAGACGGCTTGAGCCACGGTGGGGTCGCTGCGCGAACCCACCCTACAAATTTCCGGACCCTTGTGGGGTGGGTTCGCGATAGCGACCCCACCGTCGGAGCCTCAACCCGGCAGCAGCACGTGGTCCACCACGTGGATCACGCCATTCGACTGGTACACGTCGGTCGTCGTCACCGTCGCCGAGCCGCCCTTGGCGTCCCACACCACCACGTCGTTGCCGCGCATGCTGGCCGTCAGCGTGCCGCCGCTTGCGGTTTTCAGCATCGCCTTGCCGCCGCCCGCCTGGATCGCCTGGGCCAGCGCCATGGCGTCCCAGCGGCCAGGCACCACGTGATAGGTCAGCACCTGGGTCAGCGTGCCCTTGTTCTCGGGCTTCAGCAGCGTGTCGACGGTGCCGGCCGGCAGCATCGCGAAGGCGCTGTTGGTCGGCGCGAACACGGTGAACGGGCCGGGGCTCTTGAGCGTGTCGACCAGGCCGGCGGCCTTCACGGCGGCCACCAGCGTGGTGTGGTCCTTCGAATTCACCGCGTTGTCGACGATGTCCTTGCTGGGATACATCGGCGCGCCGCCCACGGTCTTGGGCGCGGCCATCGCGCCCATCGTCGCAGTGGACGGGCCTTGCGTCCTGCCGGTGTAGTCGATGGCCATGCCCCGGCCGTAGCCGTCGGCAAGGGCGGAGCCGCCGGCGGCGGCGAGCAGCAGTGCGGCAGACGCCGCGATCAGGTGACCTTGCATATGATTCCCCTTGGTTGTTGAGGCGAGGGTTCGTCCCTCGCCCCATGAATACGCAGGGGGCTTCACGCCGGATTCAAAGCCGCAACCAGGAGGTTCCTTTTTCCTCCGGTTGCGCCTGCCGCAGCGCTTCCAGGAAGCTCTCGCACCACCAGTGCACGTCGAAGCGGCGGATGGTCTTCATCATCGCGCCGTGGCGGCTGCGCCGTTCTTCCAGCGGCATGTGCAGCGCCAGCCCGATGGCCGCGGCCGTGCCTTCGCGGTCGTAGGGATTGACCAGCAAGGCTTCGCGCAATTGTTCCGCCGCACCGGCAAAGCGCGACAGCACCAGCACGCCGGGGTCCTCGGGGTCCTGCGCGGTCACGAACTCCTTGGCCACCAGGTTCATGCCATCGCGCAGCGGCGTGACCAGTGCGACGCGGCTCGCGCGGTACAGGCCAGGCAGCCGTGCGCGGGCGACGGTGCGGTGGATGTAGCGCACCGGCATCCAGTCGAGCTCGCCGAAGTTGCCGTTGATGGAGCCGCACAGGCTTTCCAGCTCGTGCAGCAGGTCGCTGTAGGCGCTGACGTCCTCGCGGCTGGGCGAGGCGATCTGGATCAGCGTCGCGCTGGAGCGCAGCTCGGGGTTGCGCTCCAGGAATTCGCGGAAGGCCCGCATGCGTTGCGGCAGGCCCTTGGAATAGTCGAGCCGGTCGACGCCCACCAGCAGCTTGCGCCGCGAGTACTCGTCCTTCATGCGTTCGTACATCTCGACCGCCTCGGGCGCGGCGGTGAGCTGCATGAACTCCGCGACGTCGATGCCGATCGGGAAGGCGCCGGCCTGCACCGTGCGGCCGAAGGCGCGCCAGCGGCCGTCCTCCACCGGCTGCGCGTGCGCCTCGGTCTCGACGTAGCGCGAGAAGTGGTCCAGGTCGGCGTTGCTCTGGAAGCCGACCAGGTCATAGGCGAACAGCGCGCGGATCAGCCAGTCGTGGCCGGGAATGGCGGCCAGCAGCAGCGGTGGCGGCAGCGGGATGTGCAGGAAGAAGCCGATGCGCTGCTTGCAGCCCAGCGCCCGCAGTTCGGCCGCCAGCGGGATCAGGTGATAGTCGTGCACCCAGATGACGTCGTCCGGCTCCAGCAGCGGCATCAGCTTGCGCGCGAACAGCTGGTTCACCCGCCGGTAGCCCGCGATGTAGCCCGCGTCGAAATCCGCCAGGTCCAGCCGGTAATGGAACACCGGCCACAGCACGCCGTTGGAATAACCGAGGTAGAACTCGTCGTAGTCCGCCTTCGACAGGTCGACGGTCGCCAGCTTCACCGGGCCGGCGTGCTGCACGTGCACGTCGTCGCTCTCGGCGTCGTCGACCACCTTGCCGCTCCAGCCGAACCAGAGGCCACCGGTGTTGTTCAACACCTCGCCCAGCGCCACCGCCAGCCCACCGGCAGCCGTCTTGCGCGGGTCCGCGATGCGATTGGAGACGACGACCAGCCTGCCCATGCGGCTCCTCAAATGACCGAGTCCCACGGCGCCGACAAGCGCACCGCGGCGTTGATCGTGCCGACCATCGAGTAGGTCTGCGGGAAGTTGCCCCACATCTCTCCGGTGATCGGGTGCGTGTCCTCGGACAGCAGGCCCAGGTGGTTGCGGCTCTTGAGCATCACCTCGAAGATCTCGCGCGCCTGCGCCTTGCGGCCGATGCGCGCCAGCGCGTCGATGCGCCAGAAGGTGCAGATGTTGAACGCCGTCTCCGGCTTGCCGAAATCGTCGGGCGCCTCGTAGCGCCGCATGTAGGGGCCGTCGCAGAGCGACTTCTCCAGCGCGTCGACGGTGGCGATGAAGCGGCTGTCGTTGGGGTCGATCATGTTCACTTCGGCCATCAGCAGCGCGCTGGCGTCGAGGTCGCGGCCGCCGAAGCTTTCGGCGAAGGCCTGGCGCTCCTCGCTCCACGATTCCTTCAGGATCCGCGCGCGGATGATGTCGGCGCGCTCGCGCCAGTGGCGGATGCGCTCGGGCATGCCCAGCGTGGCGGCCACCTTGGCCAGCCGGTCGCAGGCGGCCCAGCTCATGAGCGC
>JAQGMU010000611.1 GCA_028292195.1 Ramlibacter sp.
ACCCGCACTGCCGCCATCACCGGCGCCTTCGTCGCCGCGCAGGACGCCGTCCAGAAGCTGCTGGCTGCCGGCAAGCTGGCGCACAACCCCGTGACCGGCCCGGTGGCCGCCATCTCGGTGGGCATCGTCGACGGCACGCCGCTGCTGGACCTGGAATACGTCGAGGATGTCGCCTGCGACACCGACATGAACGTGGTGATGACCGGCGCCGGCCATTACGTGGAAGTGCAGGGCACGGCCGAGGGCGCGGCCTTTACCCGCGCCGAGATGGACGAACTGCTGCGCCTGGCTGAAAAAGGCATCGCCGAACTGGTCGTCCTGCAGCAAAAGGCACTGAGCACGTGATCGACCGCATCGTCCTGGCCTCCAACAATGCCGGCAAGCTGGCCGAGCTGCAGGCGATGTTCGCCCCGCTCGGCCTGAAGCTGGTGCGGCAGGGCGAGCTGGGCATTCCGGAAGCCGAGGAGCCGCATCGCACTTTCGTCGAGAACGCCCTGGCCAAGGCCCGCAACGCGGCGCTGCACAGCGGCCTGCCGTCGATTGCCGACGACGCCGGCCTCTGCGTCGACGCCTTCGGTGGCGCGCCGGGCGTGGACACCGCGTATTACGCGACGCAGTTCGGCTACCCCAAGGGCGATGACTACAACGTGAAGGCGTTGCTGGAGCAGATGCGGGACGTGGCGAACCGCCGCGCCGCACTGGTCAGCACGCTGGTGGCGGTGCGCACGCCGGACGACCCCGAGCCGTTAATTGCGGTGGGGCGCGCGCCCGGCGAGATCGCGTGCCAGCCGCAGGGCAGCCATGGCTTCGGCTTCGACCCGGTGATGTTCATCCCGGCCTTCGGCAAGACCTTCGCCCAACTGCCTGCGGACGTGAAGAACGCCAACAGCCATCGGGGCAAGGCGGCGAAGCAGATGGTGGAACTGATTCGCGAGCGCTGGCTGTGAAGGACATCCAGGACTACCTGCGGCCCGGCACGCTGCAGCTGGCCGCGCTGCCGCCGCTGTCGCTGTACATCCACCTGCCGTGGTGCCTGAAGAAGTGCCCGTACTGCGACTTCAACTCGCACGAGATGCAGCCGGCGGCCATGCCGGAGAACCGCTACCTCGACGCGCTGGTGGCCGACCTGGAAGCGGCGCTGCCCCTGGTCTGGGGCCGGCCGATCCAGAGCATCTTCATCGGCGGCGGCACGCCCAGCCTGTTCTCGCCGCAGGGCATCGAGCGGCTGCTGTCGGACGTGCGGGCCCGCCTGAAGCTGGCGCCCGACTGCGAGATCACACTGGAGGCCAACCCCGGCACCTTCGAGAAGGAGCGCTTCAAGGCTTTCCGCGGCGCCGGCGTCACGCGGCTGTCGGTCGGCGTGCAGAGCTTCAACGACACGCACCTGCGCGCGCTCGGCCGGGTGCACAACGCCGGCCAGGCGATCGCCGCGGTGGAAGAAGCCGCGACCGCATTCGATACCTTCAACATCGACCTGATGTACGCGCTGCCCGGCCAGACGCTGGCGCAGCTGGAGGAGGACGTGACGCAGGCGATGGCGCTGGCGCCGCCGCACCTGTCGATCTACCACCTGACCATCGAGCCCAACACCTACTTCGCCAAGTTCCCGCCGGTGATTCCGCCGGAAGACACCGCGTACGCGATGCTCGATCGCATCACCGAGATGACGACCGGCGCGGGCATGGAGCGCTACGAAGTGTCGGCTTATGCCAAGCCGGGGCATCGCTGCTGGCACAACTTCAACTACTGGCAGTTCGGCGACTACCTCGGCATAGGCGCCGGCGCGCACAGCAAGATCAGCTTCCCGCATCGCGTGGTGCGGCAGGTGCGTTACCGCGAACCCAAGCTGTACATGGACAACGCGCTGGCCGGCCAGGCCATCGCGCAGGACGAGGAAGTGACGCGGGCCCAGCTGCCCTTCGAGTTCATGCTGAACGCGCTGCGGCTGAAGGACGGTTTCGCGCTGCAGGACTTCGTGGAGCGCACCGGGCTGCCCCTGAGCGCGATCGAGAAGCCGCTGAAGGAAGCGGAAGCCAAAGGGCTGGTCGAGCGCGACTTCGCCAAGGTGCAGCCGACCGAGCGGGGCTTCGACTTCCTGTCGGACCTGCAGGCACTGTTCCTCGCGGACTGAGGCGGCTAAGCGTTGGGGTGCCTGCGGCAACCCAACCTACAATCGTGGCCAAGGAAGCGTGGGAGAGCGGTTTAATCCAGCGGTCTTGAAAACCGCCGATGTCGCAAGACGTCCGTGAGTTCGAATCTCACCGCTTCCGCCAAATGCAAAAGGCCCGCCGAAGCGGGCCTTCCTGCGGAAGCCGAAGAATTACTTCTTGGCTTCTTCCTTCTTGGCATCGGCCTTCACTTCGGCCTTTTGCTGCTTGGCATCGGCGGCGACGACGGCCTTGGTCTTGGTGGCTTCGGCGGCGTTCACCTTCTTGTCGGCCTTGGTGGTGGCGGCGGCCTTTTCAGCCTTCTTCTGGTCGGCGGCGGCCTTCTTGGCAGCCTTGGCATCAGCCTTGGCCTTCTTCTTTTCGGCGGCGGCGGTGGCCTTGGCGGACTTGGAGTCGGCCTTGGCTTCGGCCTTCATTTCCACCTTGGCGGCGGGCGTGGCGGCGGAGGCGGCTGCCATGGGCGCGCCAGCGTGGGAGGCTGCGAAAGAACCGGCGGTAAAGAAGGCGGCAGCCAGGAAGGCGAGCAATTTGGACATGGTGTCTCGAAGGTTGGGTGTGTCGAAGAGGGCGCTGCCCGTTCGGGCTGCCCAGTTACAACGCGACAGTAGCGGCGGAGGTTGACCTCCCGGAATCCGGCGCCGGGGCCTCGGGCGGAATGCCATTGTGGCGGGCGGGTGAACCGCATATGCTTTCGGCATGCGCCTTTGGAAGACTTCCAACCCCGCCGCGAAATCGATCGGGGCTGTCGAATTCGACCCCAATTCGACCAAGCACTTCCAGGCGAAGATGAAGCGCGCGCCGGTCTGGTTCTGCTCTTTCCTGGCCGGCAATCAGCGCGAGCAGCGCCGCTTTCGCGACGAACTCGCCGCGATGAAGGGCGCCTGGCCGCTGCTGATGAAGCAGCGCAGGGGCGGCACGTGGACGCACGAGGACAAGGACCAGCTCAAAGGCATGGTTCGCTCGGCTTCTTCGGTCAGCCCCTACCTGTTCATCTGGGCGCTCCCCGGATCGGTAGTGCTGCTGCCGTTCCTCGCGTGGTACCTCGATAGCCGCCGCAAGCAGCGCCAGGGCTAGCGGCGTCAGGCCGCCAGGGCTTCGTCGTAGGTGTGGGTGTGGGCCGCGCGGATCTGGTCCATGAAGCCCTTGGTCGCGGCCGACTGGAACAGCCGGCGGGGGTAACCGCAGAACAGCGAAGCGCGCGCCTTGGCCAGCAAGGCGTTCCAGAGGTTTTCCAGGTGCACGGCGTCCGCGTACTGGCCGCGTTCGCACAGCAGTCCGACCATCTCGCCATAGGCCGCAACCCGTTGGTCGGTCGCGGTCGTCAGTGCGGCGAGCGCGCCGCCCACCACCCGTTCAAAGGCGTGCGCGTCGGGCTTGCCGTCGACACAGATCTTCTTCAGGGTGTCGGCCGCGTCCAGCTCCACCAGTTGGCCGCGTCCAGGCCCGAACGGGACACCTTGCACATGCTGCCGGTGCAGTTCGGTCCGCACCTGCAGCAGCAGCTTGGGCTTGGCGATCACGAGCGCGGGTTCGCCGGCGCGCAGGGCCGTCGCGAGGTAGCCGGAGATGGAGTTTTGCGCTGACGCCTCGTCCCGGTAGAACAGGACGAAGTGGGGGTGGGCGCAGGAAGGAGAAGGCATCAAGGGGTGAGACTGACCATCGCGAACCAGGACGCTGCACCATAGAAGCGAAGGCGCTTTCCCGATGTAGGACAACTTCCCATTTGCAATCGGGAAGCAAACCGCGCTCAGGCTCGCGGACGCGCAGGTGGCCAGTTGCTGAAGACGGGTTTGCTGCCCCCTTCGCGTGGTGGCCGGGTGGCGTCGCGTGCGTCCGCCGCGCTGGCCGGCTTGGCCTGCAGCGATTTCGTCAGGTAGGGCAGCACGCTCTGGGCGCCAGAGCCCCAGCGGTGGCCGGGCGCCGGCAGTTCCCCGTCCTGGTCCTCCTGCGAAGTCCCCTGTTGTGCGGTGCTTGGCATAGGCATCAGCCGCGAACGGGCCACAGCTCGACCGGCGACTTGCGGATGAACGACGGATCGCCGTCCCCGGCCCGGCGCTGCGGCGGCGGCGCAGCCGCAAACAGCATGTCGCAGCCGAACATCTCTTCCTGGCTGCCCAGCAGGTGCTCGCGGTAGCCGAGGCTGCGAAGGTGATCGGAGAAGAAGCTCACCTGGCGGTAGCCGTCAAGTTCGCCTTGTGCAAACAGGACTCCATCGTTGGCCAGCCCGATCTTCAGCGCCAGGCGATTCGTCGTCGGTATTTGCCTCGCCATCGCGAAGGTCTTGGCGATCCCGTCGAAACCGGCGGGCGGTGGCTCGTGCAGGAGGTTCATGCCGGCGAACTTACGGCGCTGCCGGCGACGCATCTGTAGGACGGCGCCGCGTCGCGGTTACATCTGCTGACTACCCTGCGCAGCTTGAAGCAGGCCCTTGCGCTCGATGAAGCGCACCACCTCGTCGAGGCCGGCGCGGGTTTTCAGGTTGGTCATGACGAAAGGCTTGTCCTTGCGCATGCGCTTCGTGTCGGCTTCCATCACGCCCAGGTCGGCCCCGACGTAGGGGGCCAGGTCGGTCTTGTTGATGACGAACAGGTCGCTCTTGGTGATGCCGGGGCCGCCCTTGCGCGGGATCTTCTCGCCGGCGGCGACGTCGATCACGTAGATCGTCAGGTCGCTTAGTTCCGGGCTGAAGGTGGCTGCCAGGTTGTCGCCGCCCGATTCGACGAACACGATGTCGGCCTCGGGGAAGAACTCGAGCATGCGGTCGATCGCTTCCAGGTTGATCGAGGCGTCCTCGCGGATCGCCGTGTGCGGGCAGCCGCCGGTCTCCACGCCGATGATGCGATCGGGCGACAGCGCCTCGTTGCGCACGAGGAAGGCCGCGTCCTCTTCGGTGTAGATGTCGTTGGTGACGGCGGCGATGTCGTACTTGTCGCGCAGCGCAC
>JAQGMU010000624.1 GCA_028292195.1 Ramlibacter sp.
TCGCTCAGCTGGTCGAGATCCTTGACGTCGCGCACGGTCATGACGCCCATGCCGGAGGTGCCGTTGTCGGCCTTGACGATCACGAACGGCTTTTCGTTGATGCCGTATTCCTTGTACTTCTTGCGCACCTTCGTCAGCAGCGCATCGGCGTTGGTGCGCAGGCAGTCCAGGCCCTGGGCCTCGGCGAAGCTGACCTGGCCGCACTTGTTGAACATCGGGTTGATCAGCCACGGGTCTATGCCCAGCAGCTTGCCGAAGCGCTTGCTGACCTCTTCGTAGCTCTGGAAGTGCCGGCTCTTGCGGCGCACCGACCAGCCGGCATGCAGCGGCGGCAGCAGGTACTGCTCGTGCAGGTCTTCCAGGATGCCGGGCGCGCCCGCCGACAGGTCGTTGTTCAGCAGGATGGTGCAGGGGTCGAAGTTCTTCAGGCCCAGGCGGCGCTTGCTGCGCACCACCGGCTCCAGGGTCACCGTCTCGCCGGTGGGCAGCTCGATCCTGGTGGGCTTCTTGATCGCCGGATCGATGGAGCCGACGCGCACGTTCAGGCCGGCCATGTGGAAGATGCGCTGCAGCTGCACCACGTTGCTCAGGTAGAAGGTGCTGCGGCTGTTGTTCTCGGGAATCACCAGCAGGTTCTTGGCTTCCGGACAGATCTTCTCGATCGCCGCCATCGCCGCCTGCACCGCCAGCGGCAGCATCTCGGGCGTGAGATTGTTCCAGCCGCCGGGATACAGGTTGGTGTCGACGGGGGCCAGCTTGAAACCGGCATTGCGGATGTCCACCGAGCTGTAGAACGGCGGCGTGTGCTCCATCCATTCCAGGCGGAACCAGCGCTCGATGGCGGGCATGGAGTCCAGGACGCGCTGCTCGAGCTCGTTGGTCGGGCCGGTCAGGGCGGTAATCAGGTGCGGAACCATGCAGTGCTCGTTGTTTTGTCTCAGCCGATTCTAGGAGCTGAGGGCAACCCGGCCGGTTGCAAGAGTAGCTCGGCCGCAGCTCAGCCGCAGCTCAGCCGCGGATTTCGCCGTCGCCCAGCACGATCCACTTGAGGGAGGTCAGGCCTTCGAGCCCCACCGGGCCGCGCGCATGGAACTTGTCGGTGCTGATGCCGATCTCCGCGCCGAGGCCATATTCGAAGCCGTCGGCGAAGCGCGTGCTGGCGTTCACCATCACGCTGGCCGAGTCCACCTCGCGCAGGAAGCGCTGCGCATGCGCGTGGTCGCGCGTGAGGATGGCGTCGGTGTGGTGCGAGGAGTAGCGGTTGATGTGGGCGATGGCTTCGTCCACGCCGGCCACCACCTTGACGCTGATGATGGGCGCCAGGTATTCCTCGGACCAGTCCTGCTCGGTGGCGTCCTTCAGCTGCGCGCCCGCCACGGCCTGCAGGATCGCCCGGGCTTCCGGGTCGCAGCGCATCTCGACACCCTTGGCGGCAAACACCGCGCCGATCTGCGGCAGGAACTCGCGCGCCACGCCGCGCGCCACCAGCAGGCCCTCGCTGGCGTTGCAGGGGCTGTACTTCTGGGTCTTGGCGTTGTCGGCCACCTTGACCGCCATCGCGAGGTCGCAGGGATCGTCGACGTAGGTGTGGCAGTTGCCGTCCAGGTGCTTGATCACCGGCACCTTGGCTTCGCGGCTGACGCGCTCGATCAGGCCCTTGCCGCCGCGCGGGATGACCACGTCCACGTGCTCGGGCATGGCGATCAGGCGGCCGACGGCCTCGCGGTCGGTGGTCTGCACCAGCTGCACGGCTTCGGCCGGCAGGCCGGCGCGCACCAGCGCCTGCTGCACCAGCCGGGCCAGCGCCTTGTTGGATTCGATCGCTTCCGAGCCGCCGCGCAGGATGCAGGCGTTGCCGCTCTTGATCGACAGGCTGGCCGCCTCGATGGTCACGTTGGGGCGGCTCTCGAAGATCATGCCGAATACGCCGAGCGGCACGCGCATCTGGCCCACGCGGATGCCGCTGGGCTGCTGCTTCATGCCGATCACCTCGCCGATGATGTCCGGCATGACGGCCAGCTGCTCGCAGCCGACCGCCAGGGTCTCGATGATCTTCGGCGTCAGCTTGAGCCGGTCCACCATGGGCGCCGCCAGGCCGGCGGCGGTGGCGCGCTCCAGGTCTTTCGCGTTGTCCGCCTGCAGCGATTCCACGCTGGAGCGCAGCAGCGCCGCCATCTCGCGCAAGGCCGCAGCCTTTACCGCCGCGGGCGCCGCCGCCATCCGCGCCGACGCCTCCCGGGCCTGCAGGCCCAGGCTGTGCATGTACTCGGCGATGTTCAGCGCGTTCATGGGCCCGATTATCCCCGGGCGGCTGCCGGCTTGCTCACGCACTCCAGGCACAGCCCCAGGGCCAACTTGTGCAGGGCCTGCCAGCCGTCCGTTGGCCAGCCGGGCGCCTTCAAGCCCTTGACGATGCCGTCGACCAGGTGGGCGCCGTGCAGCAGATTGTCCAGCGTGGTGGTGCTCAGGCGCGGCAACACGCGCTCGAACAGCTTTTCCTTCACGCCCCAGACCCGCTGCTCGCGCAGCGCCATCGGCAAGGGCCGGCCGGCGGCCATGGCGTCCTTGACGCGCTTCAAGGCCCGGATGTCCTCGGCCAGCGTGTAGTGCACCAGCACCTCGGCCTCGCCTTCGGCCTGCAGGCCGTCCAGCATGCGCTGCACGCGCGCCACCTGGCCACCCAGCACCGCTTCCGACAGCTTGAAGACGTCGTAGCGCGCCACGTTCAGCACCGCGCTCTCGACCTGCTCGAAGTTCAGTTCGCCCGCCGGATACAGGAGCGCCAGCTTCTGGATCTCCTGGTGCGCGGCCAGCAGGTTGCCTTCGACCCGGTCGGCGAAGAACTGCAGCGTGCGCTGGCCTTCGTCGCCCGCCACCACGCGCTGGTTCTGCTGCGCCAGGCGCTGGGCGATCCAGTTCGGCAGGGCGCCGCGCTCCACCGCCTGCAGTTCGATGGCGATGCCGGCGCCATCCAGCGCGGCGAACCAGGCGGACTTCCTGGTCTGGAAATCCAGCCGCGGCAGCAGGACGAGGGTCAGGGTGGTGTCGTTGCCGGCGGCGCTTCCGGCCAGCAGCTGCAGGGCGGCGCTGCCGTCCTTGCCCGGCTTGCCGGAGGGAATGCGGACTTCGACGATCTGCTTGTCGGCGAACAGACTCAGCGAACCACCGGCCGCGAGCACCGCGCTCCAGTCGAAATGGGCGCCGGTGACGGTGTGCACGGTGCGTTCGGTGTAACCCTGCTGGCGCGCGACGGCACGGATGGCGTCGGCGGCTTCCTGCTGCAGCAGCGGCTCATCGCCGTGCAGCGTGTACAGCGGCTTGAGGCCGCGCTGCAGGTGCGGGGTGAGCTGGGCGGGGGCAAGCTGCATGCGGGGAGTTTAGCGGCCTGCCCCGGGCTCGCGTCGGTGGGGTCGCTGCGCGAACCCACCCTACATCGTGGAGCGCTGTCGTTGCGTCACGCGGTCACCGGCTTGCCGGTCGGCTTCTTGCCCAGGCCCAGCTCGCGGTACTTCTCCTGGCAGACCCGCCGGAAAATATCCACCGCGCGGTCGATCAGCTCGTAGCTGATGGTCAGCGGCGGCGCGAAGCGGATCACGGTCTCGTGGGTTTCCTTCGACAGCACGCCGCCCAGCGCCAGCCGCTCCACCAGGTCGCGCGCCGTGGTGCACGACGGTTCGATGTCGACGCCGACCCACAGGCCGCGGCCGCGCACGTCGCGGATCAGCGGCGCAACCTCGGCCTGGATCTCGCGCAGGCGCTTGAACAGGTAGTCGCCCTTCTCGGCGCAATGCTCCACCAGCT
>JAQGMU010000654.1 GCA_028292195.1 Ramlibacter sp.
CGTGGTGGACTCCAACCACTCGCCCGAGGGCATCGACTACGTGATCCCCGGCAACGACGATTCGGCCAAGGCCGTGACGCTGTATGTCCGCGAGATGGCCGACGCCATCCTCGAAGGCAAGAACAACCCCGCCGGCGACGTCCAGCGCGCGGTGGCCGAGAGCGGCAACAAGGACGAATTCGTGGAAGTGCGTGAAGGCGCCTCCGCGTAAAACTGGGCCCTGACCCGCGACGAAGGGGGCTCTTGAGCCCCCTTTGCACACCCAGATTCAACTGAACAGAGACGAGGACAAGATGGCTGCAATCACCGCAAGCATGGTCGGCGAACTGCGCGCGAAGACCGACGCGCCCATGATGGAATGCAAGAAGGCCCTGACCGAGGCCAACGGCGACATGGAGAAGGCCGAGGAACTGCTGCGCGTCAAGCTGGGCAACAAGGCCGGCAAGGCCGCTTCGCGCGTCACCGCCGAAGGCGTGGTCGCCGTTTCCATCGCCGGCACGACCGGCGCGCTGCTGGAAGTCAACTGCGAAACCGACTTCGTCACCAAGAACGACAGCTTCCTGGCCCTGGCCCGCACGGCCGCAGAGCTGATCGCCAGGAACAATCCCGCCGACGTCGCCGCGCTGGGCGCGCTGCCGTACAGCCAGGACGGCTTCGGCCCGACGCTGGAAGACGTGCGCAGGGGCCTGATCGGCAAGATCGGCGAGAACATGAGCTTCCGCCGCTTCAAGCGCTTCGACAGCGGCAGCAAGCTGGTGAGCTACCTGCACGGCACCCGCATCGGCGTGGTCGTCGAATACACGGGTGACGACGTCGCCGCCAAGGATGTCGCCATGCACATCGCCGCCATGAAGCCGGTGGCCCTGTCCAGCGCCGACGTGCCGGCCGACCTGATCGCCAAGGAACGCGCCGTGGCCACCGGCAAGGCGGAAGAAGACCGCAAGGTCGCCGAAGCCGCCGGCAAGCCGGCCCAGTCCGCCGAGATCGTCGCCAAGCGCATCGAAGGCGGCGTGCAGAAGTACCTGAAGGAAGTCTCGCTGCTGAACCAGTCCTTCGTGAAGAACGACAAGCAGACGGTGGAGCAGATGCTCAAGGCCGCCAACACCACCGTCAAGGGCTTCACCCTGTACGTGGTGGGTGAAGGCATCGAGAAGAAGACCGACGACTTCGCCGCCGAAGTGGCCGCCCAGGTGGCAGCCGCGAAGCAAGCCGCGTAAAGCCGCGCGGGCCCGTCCGGGCTGGGTCCGTCCGCAGGGGCGAGGGTCAGCTCGGGTGGGCTTCACCACCCCGACCCCGATTACACTCACCCCGTTAGCCCCAGGAGACCCCCGCACATGCCCAGCCAGCCCGCCCACAAGCGCATCCTGCTCAAGCTGTCGGGCGAGGCCCTGATGGGGGACGACGCGTTCGGCATCAACCGCGCCACCATCGTTCGCATGGTGCAGGAAGTGGCCGAAGTGGTGAACATGGGCGTGGAAGTGGCCATCGTCATCGGCGGCGGCAACATCTTCCGCGGCGTGGCCGGCGGCTCGGTCGGCATGGACCGCGCCACCGCCGACTACATGGGCATGCTGGCCACCGTGATGAACGCGCTGGCGCTGTCCGACGCCATGACCAAGCAGGGGCTGGTCTCGCGCGTGATGTCCGCGATCGCCATCGAGCAGGTGGTCGAGCCCTACGTGCGCCCGAAGGCGCTGCAATACCTGGAAGAAGGCAAGGTGGTGATCTTCGCCGCCGGCACGGGCAACCCCTTCTTCACCACCGACACGGCCGCGGCGCTGCGCGGCGCGGAGATCGGCGCCGAGCTGGTGCTCAAGGCCACCAAGGTCGACGGCGTCTACTCCGCCGACCCGCAGAAGGATCCCTCGGCCGAGCGCTATTCGCGCATCAGCTTCGACGAAGCGATGCAGAAGAACCTCGGCATCATGGACGCCACCGCTTTCGCGCTGTGCCGCGACCAGAAGTTGCCGATCAAGGTGTTTTCGATCTTCAAGCACGGCGCCCTCAAGCGGGTGGTGCTGGGCGAGGACGAGGGCACCCTGGTTTACGCCTGAGAGAGGAGCTGAAGATGACAACGATCGCAGAAATCAAGCAGAACGTCGCCGCCAGGATGGACCAGTCCATCGCGGCCTACAAGAACACCCTGAGCAAGATCCGCACGGGCCGCGCCAACCCCGGCATCCTCGACACGGTGCAGGTGGACTACTACGGCTCGATGATGCCGATCGGCCAGGTGGCCAACGTGTCGCTGCTGGACTCCCGCACGATCAGCGTGCAGCCCTGGGAAAAGGGCATGGGCGCCAAGATCGAGAAGGCCATCCGCGACAGCGACCTCGGCCTGAACCCGTCCTCCATGGGCGACCTGATCCGCGTGCCGATGCCGCCGATGTCGGAAGAGCGCCGCAAGGAAATGACCAAGCTGGTGCGCAGCGAGGCGGAGAACGCCAAGATCGCCATCCGCAACCTGCGCCGCGATGCCAACGAGCACGTGAAGAAGCTGGTCAAGGACAAGGTGGCCACCGAGGACGACCTGAAACGCGCGGAAGGCGACGTGCAGAAGGCGACCGACAAGCACATCAACGAGATCGACAGCCTGGTCGCCGCCAAGGAACAGGAAATCATGGCGGTCTGACCCCAGCGGTCGGACGGTCCGGACCCATGAGCGCCCCGGGAAACATTCCCCACCACATCGCCATCGTCATGGATGGCAACGGCCGCTGGGCCACCCGCCGCTTCCTGCCGCGCGTGGCCGGCCACAAGAAGGGCGTCGACGCCCTGCGGGCCTGCGTGCGCCACTGCGGCGACATCGGCGTCAAGGTGCTGACGGTGTTCGCCTTCTCCTCGGAAAACTGGAACCGGCCGGCCGAGGAAGTGTCGGGCCTGATGGAACTGCTGGCGCTGGCGCTTTCGCGCGAGGTGCCGCAACTGCAGTCCGAGGGCGTGCGCATCCACTTCATCGGCGAACGCGCCGGCCTGTCGGACAAGGTGCGCAACGGCCTGGCCCAGGCCGAGGCCGCGACCGCCGGTAACGACCGCCTGGTCTTCAACATCTGCTTCAACTACGGCGGCCGCTGGGACATCGCCCAGGCCGCGGCCAGGCTGGCCGCCCGCGGCGAGGCCGTCACCGAGCAGAGCATGGACCGCGCGATGGCGCTGGCCCACGTGCCGGACCCGGACCTCCTGATCCGCACCGGCGGCGAGCAGCGCATCAGCAACTTCCTGCTGTGGCAGGCGGCGTACAGCGAGCTGTACTTCACCGACAAGTTGTGGCCCGAGTTCGATGCCGCCGCCATCGACGAAGCCATCGCCGACTACGCCGGCCGCGAACGCCGCTTCGGCCGCACCTCCGAGCAAGTCGCCGCCCCTGCCGGCGCCAAGCGCAAGGCCGCCTGAAGGCGCCCCCCGCGATGCTCAAGCAACGCGTCATCACCGCGATCGTCCTGCTGGCCGTCCTGCTGCCGGCGCTGTTCTGGTCCACGCCGGAGCCCTTCCTCGCCATCACGCTGATCCTGATTGCCGCCGGCGGCTGGGAATGGGGCCGCCTGAACGGGCTGGGGCAGGGCGGCAGCGTCACCCTGGGCCTCGTCACGCTGGTGCTGTGCGGCGGCGCCTGGGCGCTGGGCTGGACGGCGCGGCCCTGGGCCCTGATGTGGACCGTGGTCGGCGCCTTCTGGGTGCTGGCGGGCGCCGCGCTGGTGCGCGCCGGCGTGGACGGCTGGCCGCGCGTGCCGCAGGGCGTGCGCGTGGTGGGCGGCGTGCTGGCGCTGGCGCTGGCCTGGCTGGCCATGGCCCAGGCCCGCGTGATCGGCACCAACTTCCTGCTGTCCATCCTGGTGCTGGTCTGGGTGGCCGACATCTTTGCCTACTTCGCCGGCCGCGCCATCGGCGGCAAGTTCACCGAGCGCAAGCTGGCGCCGGTGATCAGCCCGAAGAAAAGCTGGGAAGGCGTGTGGGGCGGCATGGCCGGCGTGGTGGTGCTGGCCGTGGCCTGGGCGCTGGCCGACGGCGCCGCCGGGGCCCAGGTGCCCAGCCTGTATTCCCGCCTGGCCGCGCTCGGCTGGCCGGTGGTCGTCATCGCGGCGGTGTTCCTGGCCGCCATGAGCGTCGTCGGCGACCTTGCCGAGTCGCTCGTCAAGCGCAGCGCCGGCTTCAAGGATTCCAGCCAGTTGCTGCCGGGGCATGGCGGCGTGCTCGACCGGGTCGATGCACTGCTGCCCACGCTGCCGCTGGCGATGATGCTGGCCACGCTGGCGCAGAGATGAAGCAGCGCATCGCCGTCCTCGGCTCCACCGGATCGATCGGGGCCAGCACGCTGGACGTGATCGCCCGGCACCCGGACCGGTTCGAGGTGTTCGCGCTCAGCGCCTCCTCCCAGGTCGACGTGATGCTGCGCCAGTGCGCGCAGTTCCGGCCCGCCTTCGCCGTGATGGCGCGCGAGGATGCCGGCCGCGCCCTGGCGGCGCAGGTCGAATCCAGCGGGCTCAAGACGCGCGTGCTGTGGGGCGCGGCCGCCCTCGACACCATCGCGGCGCACCCGGACATCGACACCGTGATGGCTGCCATCGTCGGCGCCGCCGGCCTGGCGTCCTGCCTGGCCGCCGCCCGCGCCGGCAAGAAGCTGCTGCTGGCCAACAAGGAAGCGCTGGTGGTCGGCGGGGAGCTGTTCCTGGCCACGGTGAAGCAGGGCGGGGCGCGCCTGCTGCCGATCGACAGCGAGCACTCGGCCATCTTCCAGTCGCTGCCGGAAGACCCGGCGAGCTGGGACGCCCGGGTCGAGAAGATCATCCTGACCGCCTCGGGCGGCCCGTTCCGCACCCGCGACCCGGCCAGCCTGCGCGACGTGACGCCGGACCAGGCCTGCGCCCACCCGAACTGGGTGATGGGCCGCAAGATCTCGGTCGACTCGGCGACCATGATGAACAAGGCGCTGGAGGTGATCGAGGCGCGCTACCTGTTCGGCCTGGAGCCGCACCGGCTGGAGGTCGTGATCCACCCGCAAAGCGTGATCCATTCGATGGTTCAATACCGCGACACCTCGGTGCTGGCGCAGCTGGGCACGCCCGACATGCGGGTCCCCATCGCGTTCGGCCTGGCCTGGCCGGACCGCGTGGCCTCCGGCGCCCAGGCGCTCGATTTCACCAGCCTGGCCGACATGAGCTTCGAGGCGCTGGACACGCGCGGCCACAGGGAGCGCTTCCCCGGCCTGCAGCTTGCCTGGGACTGCCTGGCGGCCGCGCCCGGCACTCCGGCGGTGCTGAATGCCGCCAACGAGGAAGCGGTGGCGGCCTTCCTGGAGCGCCGGATCCGCTTCGACCAGATCCATCAGGTAAACCTTGCAACTTTGGCGGCGGTAGCCCCCTCCAAGCCAGCTACGCTGGACGACCTGCTGGCCATCGACGCGCAAGCGCGCGCCGCCGCCGGCCAGGCCATCCGGCGCCTCGACACCTAGTCCACGGGAACCCCAGATGCTGACCGTTCTCGCCTTCCTGGTTGCCCTCGGTCTCTTGATCGCGGTGCACGAATACGGCCACTACCGCGTGGCCGTCGCCTGTGGCGTCAAGGTGCTCCGCTTCTCGATCGGCTTCGGCAAGACGCTGTACTCCTGGAAGCCGAAGCGCCCGCGTCCCGGCCAGGACACCGAGTTCGTCATCGGCGCCTTCCCCATAGGCGGTTACGTCAAGATGCTCGACGAGCGCGAAGGCCCGGTGGACCCGGCCGACCGCGCCCGTGCCTTCAACAACCAGCCGCTCAAGGCGCGCGCCGCCATCGTCGCCGCCGGCCCGCTGGCCAACCTGCTGCTCGCCATCCTGCTGTATGCCACCGTCAACTGGCTGGGCGTGCAGGAGCCGCAGCCAATCATGGGCAGCCCGGTCGCCAACTCGATTGCCGCCGACGCCGGCCTGCGCGGCGGCGAACGGGTGGCGCGCGCCGGCTTCGACGGCGCTGCGGTGGAGCCGGTGCGCTCGTTCGAGGAAGTGCGCTGGCTGCTGACGCGCGGCGCCCTCGACGGCCGCGACGTGCGGCTGGTGCTGGACCGGCAAAGCCCCGGCGGCGAACGCGAACTGGTGCTGCGCCTGTCCCGCCTGGACGCCAGGGACGCAGACGCGCAGCTGATGCGCAAGGTCGGCGTGCTGTCGCCCTGGACCCCGGCGCAGCTGGGCGAGGTGATGGCCGGCGGCGCCGCCGCGCGCGCCGGGCTGCAGAAGGGCGACGTCGTGCGCCAGGCCGGCGGCGAGGCGGTCGGCGACGGCCAGCAGCTGCGCGACTGGATCCGCGCGCAGGTGCAGGGCGGCAAGGCCGTCCCTTCCAGCTGGCAGGTGGAACGCCAGGGCCGCTCGCTGGCATTGCAGGTCACGCCCGACGTGGTCTCCGAGGGCGGCGTCCCCGCCTATGGCCGCATCGGCGCCTATGTCGGTGCGCCGCCGGCCATGGTCACCGTGCGCTACGGTCCGCTGGACGGCCTGTGGAAGGGCACGGTCCGCACCTGGGAGGTGTCGGAGCTGACGCTGCGCATGATGGGCCGCATGGTGGTGGGCCAGGCCTCGTTGAAGAACCTGAGCGGGCCGCTGACCATCGCCGACTACGCCGGCAAGTCCGCCAGCCTGGGCCTGACGCAATACCTGCTGTTCCTGGCCCTGATCAGCGTCAGCCTCGGCGTGCTGAACCTGCTGCCGCTGCCCGTCTTGGACGGGGGGCACCTGATGTATTATCTTTGGGAGGCCATCACGGGGCGGAGCATCTCCGATACCTGGATGGAGCGCCTGCAACGCGGTGGCGTCGCGGTGCTGCTGGTGATGATGACGATAGCGCTCTTCAACGACGTCACCCGCCTCTTTGGTTAGAACAACGTAGCAGCTGCAGCCGCGCGGGCCCGCCGGCGTCCTTTCGATTTCAATGAAACAAAAATTAAAGCGCTTTCGCGTGCGTACCGTTGCGGCCGTGGTGGCGATGGCCTTCGTGGCCAATGCCTGGGCGGTGGACCCCTTCACGGTGCGGGACATCCGCATCGAGGGCCTGCAGCGCGTGGAACCCGGCACGGTGTTCGCCTCGCTGCCGTTCCGCGTGGGCGACCAGTACAACGACGAAAAGGGCTCGGCGGCGATCCGGGCCCTCTTCGCATTGGGCGTGTTCAAGGACGTGCGGGTCGAAGTCAACGGCGACGTCCTCGTCGTGGTGGTGGAGGAACGGCCCACGGTCAGCGAGATCGACTTCGTCGGCACCAAGGAGTTCGACAAGGACACCATGAAGAAGGCGCTGCGCGAGATCGGCCTGACCGAGGGCCGGCCGTTCGACCAGGCCCTGTCCGACCGCGCCGAGCAGGAGCTCAAGCGCCAGTACATCAACCGCAGCCTGTATGGCGCCGACGTGGTGACCACGGTGACGCCGGTGGAGCGCAACCGCGTCAACCTGACCTTCACGGTGACCGAGGGCGAGCCGGCCCGCATCAAGGACATCCGCGTCGTCGGCAACCAGGCCTTCCCGGAAGCCACGCTCAAGGGCCTGTTCGACCTCGACACCGGCGGCTGGCTGTCCTGGTACACCAAGTCCGACCGCTACTCGCGCACCAAGCTGAATGCCGACCAGGAAGCGCTGAAGTCGTACTACCTGCAGCGCGGCTTCCTCGAGTTCCGCATCGACTCGACCCAGGTCGCGATTTCGCCCAACAAGCAGGACATCACCATCACCATCAACGTGACCGAGGGCGACCGCTACGTCGTCTCGGGCGTGCGGCTGGAAGGCGACTTCCTGGGCAAGGAAGAGGAATTCAAGTCGCTGGTGCGCATCAAGCCGGGCGAGCCGTACAACGCCGACCAGGTGACCGAGACCACCAAGGCCTTCACCGACTACTTCGGCAACTTCGGCTATGCCTTCGCCCAGGTCGAGGCCAAGCCCGAGATCGACCGCGCCAACAACCGCGTGTTCTTCGTGCTGGCGGCCGACCCGTCGCGCCGCGCCTACGTGCGCCGCATCAACATCTCGGGCAACACCCGCACCCGGGACGAAGTGATCCGCCGCGAGTTCCGCCAGTTCGAATCGAGCTGGTACGACGCCGAGAAGATCAAGATGTCGCGCGACCGCGTGGACCGCATGAACTTCTTCAAGGACGTGAACGTCGAGACCTCCGACGTCCCGGGCGCGCCCGACCAGGTGGACCTGAACATCAGCGTCACCGAGCGTCCCACCGGCAGCCTGCAGCTGGGCGCCGGCTTCTCCAGCGCCGAAAAGCTGGCGCTGTCGTTCTCCATCAAGCAGGAGAACGCCTTCGGCTCGGGCAACTACCTGGGCGTGGAGGTCAACACCAGCAAGTACAACCGCACGCTGGCCTTCACCAGCGTCAACCCGTACTTCACGCCGGACGGCATCTCCCGCACGCTCGACGTGTACCACCGCAGCTCGCGGCCGTACGACGACCAGGGCGGCAACTACCAGCTGGTCACCTCGGGCGCCGGCCTGCGCTTCGGCGTGCCGTTCAGCGAGGTCGACACGGTGTTCTTCGGCGCCAGCGTGGAACGCACGCAGATCAAGCCCGGCACCAACATCCCGGCGGCCTACCTGGCCTACGCGGAGGAATTCGGCTACACCAGCATGTCGCTGCCGCTGACCATCGGCTGGGCGCGAGACGACCGCGACAGCACGCTGACGCCCACCAGGGGCCGCTTCCAGCGCCTGGCCACCGAGCTGGGCGTGGCCGGCGACACCCGCTACTTCCGCGGCAACTACCAGTACCAGCAGTACGTTCCGCTGGGCGGCAAGTTCACGCTGGCCTTCAACGGCGAACTGGGTTACGGCAAGGGCCTGGCCGGCCGGCCGTTCCCGGTGTTCAAGAACTTCTACTCGGGCGGCCTCGGCTCGGTGCGCGGTTTCGACCAGGGCACGCTGGGCCCGCGCGACGTCACCGGCTCCTCGATCGGCGGCGCGAAGAAGCTGACCCTGAACACCGAAGTGCTCACGCCGTTCCCGGGCGCCGGCAACGACAAGTCGCTGCGGCTGTACGGCTTCGTCGACGTCGGCAACGTGTATGCCGAGAACGAGAAATTCAGCGTCCCCGACCTGCGCGCCTCGGTCGGCCTGGGCCTGTCCTGGCTGTCGCCCATCGGCCCGCTGCGCATCGCCTACGCCAGGCCGCTGCGCACCCAGCCTGGCGATAGAATCCAGAAATTGCAATTCCAGATCGGAACCTCCTTCTGATGAAGACCCTGCCCCGTAACTGCCTGGTGCTGCTGCTGGGCGCGCTTGCCCTCGGCAGCCAGGCGCAGGCCGAGGATTTCCGCGTGGGCTTCGTCAACACCGACCGCATCTTCCGCGAGGCCAATTCGGCCAAGGCGTCGCAGGCCAAGCTGGAGCAGGAGTTCTCGCGCCGCGAGAAAGAACTCAACGACATGGGCACGGCGCTCAAGTCCGCGTCCGAGAAGTTCGAGCGCGAAGCGCCCACGCTGTCGGAAAGCCAGCGCGGCCAGCGGCAGAAGGCGCTGATCGACCAGGACCGCGAGTTCCAGCGCAAGCGCCGCGAATTCCAGGAAGACCTGAACGCGCGCAAGAACGAGGAACTGCAGACGGTGCTGGACCGCGCCAACCGCGTCGTCAAGCAGGTGGCCGAGCAGGAGAAGTACGACCTGATCCTGCAGGAGGCCGTCTACATCAACCCCAAGCACGACATCACCGACAAGGTGATCAAGGCGCTCAACGCCGTCAAGTAGGGCGGGGCGTGGCGCTGCAACTCGCGGCCATCGTCCAGGCGCTCGGCGGCGAGCTCCACGGGGACGGCCTCCTCACCATCGAAGGCCTGGCGCCGCTGGACAGCGCGAGCCCGGCCGACCTCAGCTTCCTGAGCAACCCGCGTTACCGGCAGCAGCTGGAGACCACGCGGGCGGGCTGCGTCATCGTGGGCCCAGCCATGCGCGAGGCGGCCCAGGCGCGCGGCGCCTGCATCGTCGCCGACGACCCCTATCTCTACTTCGCCCGCGTCACCCAGCTGTGGAAGAAGGCGCAGCTGCGCCCGGCGGGCCCCGCCATCCACCCCAGCGCCGTGATCGACCCGGAGGCGGACATCGCCGAGGGCGCGCGCATCGGGCCGCTGTGCGTCGTCGAGCGCGGTGCGCGCATCGGCCGTGACACCGTGCTCAAGGGCCGCGTGTTCGTCGGCGAGGACTGCGTCATCGGCGACCGCTGCATCCTGCACGCCGGCGTCGTGATCGGCGCCGACGGCTTCGGCTTTGCGCCCAGGCCGGGCGGCTGGGAAAAGATCGAGCAGCTCGGCGCCGTGCGCATCGGCGACGACGTCGAGATCGGCGCCAATACCTGCATCGACCGCGGCGCGCTGGCCGACACGGTGATCGAGGACGGCGTCAAGCTCGACAACCTGATCCAGGTGGCGCACAACGTGCGCATCGGCCGCAACACGGCGGTGGCGGCCTGCGCCGGCATCGCCGGCAGCGCCAACATCGGCGCCAACTGCATGATCGGCGGCGCCGCCATGATCCACGGCCACATCACCATCGTCGACGGCACCTTCGTCTCGGCCGGCACGCTGATCTCGCGCTCCATCCTGAAACCGGGCACCTACACCGGCGTGTTTCCCATGGACGACAATGCGTCCTGGGAAAAGAACGCTGCGACGCTGCGGCAACTGCACAGCCTGCGCGATCGCATCAAGGCCCTGGAAAAAAAACCATGACAACCCCGCCCGTGATGGACATCCATCAGATCCTGAAGAAGCTGCCGCACCGCTATCCCATCCTGCTGGTGGACCGGGTGCTCGCGATGGACGGCAAGACCATCAAGGCGCTCAAGAACGTCACGATCAACGAGCCGTATTTCGTCGGCCACTTCCCGCACCGGCCGGTGATGCCGGGCGTGCTGATGCTAGAGGCGCTGGCGCAGGCGGCGGCGCTGCTGGCCTTCTCCGCCGCCGGCAGCACGCTGGACGCCAACTCGGTCATCTACTTCGTCGGCATCGACGGCGCGCGCTTCAAGCGCCCGGTGGAGCCGGGTGACCAGCTGGTGCTGGACGTCACCCTGGAGCGCTCCCGCGCCGGCATCTACAAGTTCAAGGCGAAGGCGAGCGTTGGCGACGAGGTCGCCTGCGAGGCCGAGCTCATGTGCACGATGCGCAACGTCGGCTGACCCGCATCCCGGCATGGCGACCATCCATCCCACCGCGCTCGTCGACCCCAGGGCGGAGCTGGACGCCAGCGTCCAGGTCGGCCCCTACACGGTGATCGGCCCGCACGTGAAGATAGGCGCCGGCACCACGGTGGCCGCGCACGTGGTGGTCGAGGGCCACACCACCATCGGCCGCGACAACCGCATCTTCCAGTTCGGCTCCATTGGGGCGGCGAACCAGGACAAGAAGTATCGGGGCGAGCCGACGGAACTCGTGATCGGCGACCGCAACACCATCCGCGAGTTCGTCACGCTGCACGTCGGCACGGTGCAGGACAAGGCCGTCACCACCATCGGCAGCGACAACTGGATCATGGCCTACACCCACATCGCGCACGACTGCGTGGTGGGCAGCAACACCACGCTGGCCAACAACGCCACGCTGGCCGGCCACGTGGAGCTGGGCGACTGGGTCACCATCGGCGGCCTGACGGGCATCCACCAGTTCGTCAAGGTGGGCGCCCATGCGATGGTCGGCTTCGCCAGCGCGGTGTCCCAGGACGTGCCGCCCTTCATGCTGGTGGACGGCAACCCGCTGGCCGTGCGCGGCATCAATGTCATCGGCCTGCGCCGGCGCGACTTCACGCCCGAGCGCATCGCGGCGGTCAAGCAGATGCACAAGCTGCTGTATCGCGAAGGCCGCACGCTCGAAGCAGCCCGCGCCGCCATCGACGAACTGGCCGGGTCCACGCCCGAGGCGGCCGGCGAAGTCGCCCTCATGAGCGGCTTCCTGGCAGCTGCCACCCGCGGCATTGCCCGCTAGGCGATGGTGACGGCTCCCCGGGCCGCGCTGGTCGCGGGCGAGGCTTCCGGCGACCTGCTGGCCGGCCTGCTGCTGCAGGGGATGCTCCAGCGCTGGCCGGGGCTGCAGTCGGCCGGCATCGGCGGGCCGCAGATGGCGCGCCATGGCTTCCTGCCCTGGTGGCCCTACGAGAAGCTGGCCGTGCGCGGCTACGCCGAGGTGCTGCGGCACTACCGCGAGATCGTCGGCATCCGCGACGACCTGCGCGAGCGGCTGCTGAAGGACTGCCCGGACCTGTTCATCGGCGTCGACGCACCCGACTTCAACCTGGGCCTGGAGCAGGACCTGCGCGCCGCCGGCATCAAGACCGTGCACTTCGTCTGCCCGTCGATCTGGGCCTGGCGCATGAAACGGGTGGAAAAGCTCAAGCGCGCCTGCGACCACGTGCTGTGCATCTTCCCGTTCGAGCCGGAGCTGCTGGCGCGGCACGGCGTGGAAGCCACTTACGTCGGCCACCCGCTGGCCGCCGTCATCCCGATGGAGCCGGACCAGGCCGCGGCCCGCGCCGCGCTGGGCCTGCCGCTGCAAGGCGAGGTGATCGCCATCCTGCCGGGCAGCCGGGTGTCGGAGGTGGAGGCGATGGCGCCGCGCTTCCTGGAGGCCGCGGTGCTGATGCAGAAGCAGCGGCCGGAGGCCTGGTTCGTCGTGCCCGCCATGCCCGCCTTGCAGGCACGGATCACGGAGATCGCGCAGAGGATCGGGCCAGTACGCAATCTGAAGATCGTCTCCGGCCAGTCGCACGCCGTGCTGGCCGCCTGCGACGTGACCCTGGTGGCCAGCGGCACAGCCACCCTGGAGGCGGCGCTGTTCAAGCGGCCGATGGTGATCTCGTACCACACCCACTGGCTCACTTACGCCCTGATGAAGCCGCGCCACCTGCAGCCCTGGGTGGGGCTGCCGAACATCCTGGCGGGCGATTTCGTGGTGCCGGAGTTGCTGCAGTCCAACGCAAAGCCCGAGTTGTTGGCAGGCGCGGTGTTGGAATGGCTGGCGAGCCCTGAGAGAATGCGGTCCGTGCAGGAGACGTTTCGCGGGCTGCATGCCCAGCTCCTGCGCGACACGCCGACCCTTGCCGCCGATGCCATCGAAAAAGTCCTCGCCCGTTAGCATCAAGACCCGGCAGAAGCCGCTGGCCTGGGACCCGGTCGGCTTGCACGCCGGGGTCGACGAAGCCGGACGCGGGCCGCTGGCCGGGCCGGTGGTGGCGGCGGCCGTCATCCTGGACGACGCCAGGCGCATCCGCGGCCTCGCCGATTCCAAGGTGCTGACCGCGCTGGCGCGCGACAGGCTCTACGACATGATCCGCGAGAAGGCGCTGTGCTGCGCCGTCGGCGAGGCGAGCGTGCTGGAGATCGACGAGCTCAACATCCTGCATGCCACCATGCTGGCCATGCGGCGCGCCGTCGAGGGCCTGCGGCTGAAGCCGGTGAAGGTGCTGGTGGACGGCAACCGGCTGCCCACGCTGGACGTGCTGTCGGAGGCCATCATCGGCGGCGACGCCAAGGTCAAGTCGATCTCGGCCGCTTCCATCATCGCCAAGGTCACGCGCGACCGCATGCTGGCGCGGCTGCACGAGGAATTCCCCCAGTACGGCTTTGCCACCCACAAGGGCTACGGGACGCCCGAGCACCTGGAGGCGCTGCGCCTGCACGGCGCCTGCATCCACCACCGCCGGTTTTTCAGCCCGGTGGCGGCCACCTTCACGACCGCCGAGGGCACCACGGTCAGCGTGCAGGTGCAGTGACTTCCGGGCCGCAGACGATTTCGTCGCGCGACAACGCGCTGCTGAAGGAACTGCGCCGCCTCGCGCACGACAACACCGCCTACCGCAAGCAGGGCCGGGTCTGGCTGGAGGGCGACCACCTGTGCCGGGCGGCGCTGCAGCGCGGCCTGCAGCCTTCGCATGCGGTATTCCAGGCTTCGTACTGGGCGGCCACTTCGGCGCAATGGCCGGACGCGATCGGCAAGGTGGTGGTGGTCGACGACGCACTCTTCGAGCAGCTGAGCAGCCTGGAGTCGCCGGCGCACATGGCCTTCGTGCTGCCGCTGCCGGCCGCGCCCGCCGTGCAGCCCGGCGCCGCCAGCGTCGTGCTGGACGGCGTGCAGGACGCGGGCAACGTGGGCGCGATCCTGCGCAGCGCGGGCGCCTTCGGCTTTCGCCAGGTGCTGGCGCTCAAGGGCACGGCGGCGCTGTGGAGCCCGAAAGTGCTGCGCGCCGGCATGGGGGCGCATTTCGGCCTGCAGCTGGTGGAAGGACTGGAGGCCGGGGCGGTCGAGGCCCTGAAGCTGCCGTTGCTGGCGACCAGTTCCCACCAGGGCGACTTCCTGCACCGGGCCCAACTGCCCTGGCCCTGCGGCTGGGTGTTCGGCCACGAGGGGCAGGGCGTCAGCCGGGCGCTGGCCGGCCGGGCGGAGCGCCACGTGCGGATCGTGCAGCCCGGCGGCGAGGAGTCGCTGAACGTGGCGGCGGCGGCGGCGATCTGCCTGCACGCGAGCGCGGCCGGGCAAGCGACCTGAGGTCTTGCCTCCTCTCCCGCTTGCGGGAGAGGGTTGGGGTGAGGGGGTTTCTCTCGCGTTATAATCAGGGGCTTTCCCGCAAACCCCCCGCGTACGCCTAGCGCATCCAGCCACTCCCCCGACAAAAGCAACATCGAGAGTTCCTCTTGATCGCGTTTTGGGCGTATCCGCACCACCGGAGAACCCAGTGCTTTCGTCGCTCAAGGGAGCTTTCCCGCCCGCCATCCTGGCGCTCGCAGACGGCACGGTCTTTATCGGCAGCTCGATCGGAGCCGCAGGTTCCACCACCGGCGAGGTCGTGTTCAACACCTCGCTCACCGGCTACCAGGAAATCCTGACCGACCCGAGCTACTGCCAGCAGATCGTCACGCTCACCTACCCGCACATCGGCAACTACGGCGTCAACCGCGAGGACGTCGAGGCGACCAGGGTCTACGCGGCCGGCCTGATCATCCGCGACCTGCCGCTGATGGCTTCCAGCTTCCGCGCCGACATGACCCTGCAGCAGTACCTGCAGCGCGGGAACACGGTGGCCATTTCCGACATCGACACCCGCAAGCTGACCCGGATGCTGCGCACCAAGGGCGCGCAGAACGGCTGCATCGTCGGCCTGAAGCAGGGGCGGGACGTGACGCCCGAAGCCGTGGCCGACGCCATCGCCGCCGCGCGCAAGGCGCCTTCCATGAGCGGCCTCGACCTCGCGCAGGACGTGTCGAGCAAGCGCGAGTACGACTGGGCCCAGACCGAGTGGCAGCTGGGCACGGGCTACGGGCAGCTGGAGAACCCCCGATACAAGGTGGTCGCCTTCGACTACGGCGTGAAGCAGAACATCCTGCGCATGCTGGCCGGGCGCGGCTGCAAGGTGACCGTGGTGCCGGCGAAGACGTCCGCGGCCGTGGTGAAGAAGATGAAGCCCGATGGCGTGTTCCTGTCCAACGGCCCCGGCGACCCGGAGCCCTGCGACTACGCGATCGCCGCCACCCGCGAGCTGATCGAGGACGGCTACCCGACCTTCGGCATCTGCCTGGGCCACCAGATCATGGCGCT
>JAQGMU010000020.1 GCA_028292195.1 Ramlibacter sp.
CACCGGCTTCCTGCGCGCGTTGATCCGCAACCCGCTGATCATTGCCACCGTGCTGGGCCTGGCAGCCAACCTGGCGGGGCTGCGGATCCCGGTGTGGCTGGAGCCCACCGTCAACCGCATCGGCGGCGCCTCGCTGGCCCTGGGCCTGATGGCCGCCGGCGCCGGCATGCAGTTCGGGCCGCTGGGGCGGGCCAAGGCCCTCGCGGTCGCCCTGCTGGCGATCCGCCACTTCCTGGTGCCGCTGGTGGCCTTCGGCCTGTCGCGACTGTTCCGGCTGGACCCGGTCCAGACCACGGTGCTGCTGGCGTTTTCGGCCCTGCCGACGGCATCGAGCTGCTATGTGCTGGCTTCGCGCATGGGCTACAACGGGGCCCTGGTGGCGGGCTTGGTGACGTTGTCGACGGTGTTGGGGATGGTGAGCTTGCCGTTCGCGCTGGGGGTGTTGCGCTGACGCGCATCGGTGGGGTGGCTTCGCCAACCCACCCTACGGGGGTCGTGTTGGTCAACGCATCCACGGGAACCCCGGGGCCGTGTTGGTCAACCCATTGACGGGGACCCGGGACGGTGTTGGTCACGCATCGACGGGGACCCCGGGACCGTGTTTGGTCAACGCATCGACGGGGACCCCGGGACCGCGTTGGTCAACCCATCGACGGGAACCCCGGGGCCGTGTTTGGTCAACGCATCGACGGGGACCCCCGGGACCGTGTTGGTCAACGCATCGACGGGGACCCCCGGGGCCGTGTTGGTCAACCCATCGACGGGGACCCCGGGGCCGTGTAGGGTGGGTTCGCCGCAGGCGACCCCACCGCATGCTGCGCCAAAGCCCACTGCACGTGTTCCCGCACCACCGCGCTCGGATGACCGCTGCGCGCCTGCAAGGCCGCCCGAATCCCCGCATCGTCAGCCTTGCGCAAGGCATTCCCCAGCGCCACTGCAATGTTCCGCAGCCACCGTTCATGCCCGATGCGCCGGATCGGGCTGCCCTCGGTCTGCCGCAGGAACTCCTCCTCCGTCCACGCGAACAGGCTTGCCAGCGACTGCCCCACCAGCGCCGGCCGGGCGTCGAAATCCGGCAAGGGCGACCGCACCGCGAACTTGTTCCACGGGCAGGTCAGCTGGCAGTCGTCGCAGCCGTAGATGCGGTTGCCCATGAGGGGCCGCAGTTCCGCGGGAATGCTGCCCGCATGCTCGATGGTGAGATAGGAAATGCAGCGCCGCGCATCGAGGCGGTACGGCGCCACGATCGCAGCGGTCGGACAGACGTCGATGCAGGCGGTGCACTTGCCGCAGTGATCGCCCACCGGTTGCGTCGCCGGCAATGCAAAGTCCACGTAAATCTCGCCCAGGAAAAACATCGAGCCGCCATCCCGGTCCAGCACCAGGGTGTGGCGGCCGCGCCAGCCCTGGCCGCTGCGCGCGCCCAGTTCCACCTCCAGCACCGGCGCCGAATCGGTGAACACGCGGTGCCCGAACGGGCCGGTGGCTTCGGCGATGCGCTCACTGAGCTGCTGCAAGCGTGCGCGCAGCACCTTGTGATAGTCCCGGCCCCGGGCGTAGAGTGAGACGATGGCCTCCCGCGGCCGCTCCAGGCGCTCGAATTCGACCGCCTGCCAGCCTTCCGGCGTTGTCGCGGGAAGGTAATCCATGCGTGCGGTAATCACGCTTGTCGTGCCGGGCACCAGTTCGGCGGGGCGGGCGCGGCGCACTCCATGGGTCTCCATGTAGGCCATGTCGCCGTGAAAACCGTTAGCCAACCAGGCCAGCAGCCCGGGTTCGGCTGTGGAAAGATCGACGCCGGCCACGCCGATTTGGGAAAATCCGAGCTCACGGGCCCAGTCCCGGATCTGGGCCAGAAGAAAAGGACCGTCGCTCTGACTGCTGTTGAACACCACGCGCCGATTGTAGGAACGCCCGCCCCGCGGCAGTTGCTGTGGGCCAGCGAGGACGACACGCGCGCCTTCGCCGAGCGCCTGGCCGGCCGGCCCGGGCTGGCCGACGCCTTCATCGCGCTGCACGGCGACCTGGGCGCCGGCAAGACCACGTTGGTGCGCCACCTGCTGCGCGCGCTGGGCGCGCAGGGCCGCATCAAGTCGCCGACCTACGCGGTGGTGGAGCCCTACGAGCTGCCCGCCTTCCCGGCCTGGCACTTCGATTTCTACCGCTTCGACGACCCGCGCGAGTGGGAGGACGCGGGCTTCCGCGACATCTTCGCCGGCCCGGGCCTGAAGCTGGCCGAGTGGCCGGACAAGGCCGCGGCGGTGCTGCCGCCGGCCGACCTGGAACTGCACATCACGCTGCAGGACGACGACACGCGCCGGGTCACGCTCACCGCGCGCGGAGAGCGCGGCCAGGCGCTGGCGGCATGAAGCGGCGCGAACTGCTCAATGCCGGCAGCCTGGTGCTGCTGCTGGGCGCGCACCAGCTGGCCCGCGGCGCCACCATCGTCGCCGTGCGGCTCTGGCCGGCCCCCGACTACACGCGCCTCACCATCGAGTCCGATGGCCTGCTGGTCAGCAAGCAGGTGGTGTCCACGGCCCCGCCGCGGCTGGCGCTGGACCTGGAAGGCATCGCGCTGAATCCGGCCCTGCGCGAGCTGGTCGCCAAGGTGAAGGCCAGCGACCCCTACGTCAGCGACATCCGCGTGACCCAGGCCGGGCCGGACACGGTGCGCCTGATCATCGAACTCAAGCAGGTCGCCATCCCGCAGGTGTTCCAGCTGCCGCCGGTGGCGGCCTACCAGCACCGGCTGGTGGTCGACTTCTTCCCGCCCAAGGCAGCCGACCCGCTGGAAGCGCTGATCGCCGAGCGCATGAAAGAGAAGCCGGGGCCCGCCCTGCCCTCACTGCCCCCGGTCGCGCCGTCCCCGGCGGCGGCGGCCGACCCGCTGGGCGAACTGATCGCGCAGCAGATCCAGCGTCCCCCGCGCGGCTCTTCCCCTTCTTCCGTCGGCGGCGATACGCTGCGGCTCACGCCGGCGCCGGCGCCCGCCAAGACCGACCGCCTGATCATCGTGGCGCTCGACCCCGGCCACGGCGGCGAGGACCCGGGCGCGGTCGGCCCCGCCGGCACGCGCGAGAAAGACGTGGTGCTGCAGATCGCCCACCTGCTGCGCGAGCGCATCAACGGCCTGACCATCAACGGCAATCCGATGCGCGCCTTCCTCACGCGCGACGCCGACTTCTTCGTGCCGCTGCACGTGCGGGTGGAGAAGGCGCGGCGGGTGCAGGCCGACCTGTTCGTCAGCATCCATGCCGACGCCTTCCTGACGCCGACCGCCCGCGGCGCCAGCGTCTTCGCCCTGAGCCAGTCGGGCGCCTCCAGCAGCGCGGCGCGCTGGATGGCGGAGAAAGAGAACAAGGCGGACCTGATAGGCGGCATCAACATCAAGATGCAGGACCAGCACGTGATGCGTGCGCTGCTGGACATGAGCACCACCGCGCAGATCAACGACAGCCTCAAGCTCGCGAGCGCGGTGCTGGGCGAGATCGGCAGCGTGGGCAAGCTGCACAAGGGCCAGGTCGAACAGGCCGGCTTCGCCGTGCTGAAGGCGCCGGACATCCCCAGCGTGCTGGTGGAGACGGCCTTCATCAGCAACCCGGACGAAGAAACCAAGCTGCGCAGTGGCGAGTACCAGGAGCAGCTGGCCGACGCGGTGGTGCGCGGGATCCAGCGCTATTTCGCGCGGAATCCGCCGCTGGCCCGCAATCGGCCCCTCTAGCTGGGGTTCGGCCTGGTTCCAAACGCTGCAGAGCCTGCTTCGCCCTGCATCCGCTCATGCAGGGAGACGACAGCGGCCGTCTGGCGGCTCCTACAGCCCGGCAGGTCCCGCCTGCATAGAGTCATTTGCACAGGTTGGCCGCGCCTCCAGCGGCTGCGAATGATTCGTTTGGAAGGTATGTCATGAAAACCAAGTTCATCTCCGCGGCCGTACTGGCTGTTTCTCTCCTCGGCCTCGGTGGCTGCGCCTCCATGGACCGCCAGACCGTCGGCACCGTCGGTGGCGCCGTTGCGGGCGGCCTGATCGGCAGCGCCGTGGGTGGCACGGGTGCGACCATCGCCGGCGCCGCCATCGGTGGCGTCGTAGGCAACCAGGCCGCCAAGCGTTGATCGTAGGGTGGGTTTCGCCACACGGCGAACCCCACCGCTGCGCTCCTAGATCGGATAGATCAGGGAGTTCAACACCATCTCGCTGTCATAGACGCAGCGCCGGCTGGCCAGCATCAGGCCCGCCGGCGTGCGCGCGATCTGGTCGATGTAGCGGCCCACGTTGTAGACCTCGCTCACATCGCCCGGGCGGGTGCGGAACACCGCGTAGTGGGCCTGGGCGCGGATGCGTCCGTCTTCTTCCCCGAACACCTGCGCCGGGCTCACCACGTGCCGCGTGTAGTACGGCGCGTGGTAGATCGTGTGCGTGATCCCGTAGACCCGGTCCTTCATCATTGCCTGGCTCTCGAGGTCGATCAGCGCCAGCGGCAGCTTGCGGTCGAAGTTCTCGCGCGCCTGCAGCGTGTAGCGCCCTTCGGGCAGGAAGAACCCGGGCCAGGCGTCGAAGCGGCGTTCATCGAGCGCCGCGGCATAGGCCGCATTGAGCTGGTCGACTTCCAGCTGCAGCAGCAGGCGCTCGTTCATTGCCCCATCACCTTGCGCCAGTAGGCGTACATGCTGCGGATCAGCGTTTCGGTCACCATGTGCTCGGTGCCGCCGGTGCCGGTCCCGCCCAGCTCGCACAGCGTGCTGCCGTCTTCGCCCCATTGGCGAAAGCCGTCCTGGCTCAACTCGATCACCTCGCCGTCGTCGGCGCTGACGAAGCCCGCCGGACCGAACAGGTTGGCCTGGCGCAGGCGGCGGCGCTGCATCTCCTCGCTGTCGTCGGCAAAGCCGAAGTGAGTCCAGACGAAATCGAACTCGCCCTCGCCGCGCGGCACGATGTGGCGGGTCGACAGCGAGTTCACCTGCTGCTGGATGATGAGGCTGGGAAACAGCGTGATCATGGTGACCGTGGGCGTGATCGGCTGGCCAGGGTTCGCCGGGTCGTCGACCGTCCACCAGGGCTCGGGGACCACGTCCAGCAGGCGGTCGTCGTTCAGCACCATGTTGGCCTTGAAGCTGGTAACGCCCGCGGTCACCGCCTTGTTCTCGCCGCCTTCGTTGCGGCGCGACACCATCACCGCGTGCCTGCCGTGCGCGTCCATCACCATGCGGCTCTTCTGGTCGGCGCGCCACAGGCCGAAGGTGACGAACCAGGTGTGCAGCAGGCCCGGGTGGTACGGGTCCTTGATGTTCTCCATCATCAGCTTCCAGTTGCCCGGAATGCGCTGGCGGTTGTAGCCCAGCAGGCTGAGCTGGCGGCCGGCGAAGATGCGGTCCAGCCACGGCATCACGGCGGGGCCGAGGTAGTCCTCCAGCGGCTCCGCCGCGTCGCTGAAGGTGGCGAACACCAGGCCATGCAGCACCGCGACGCGCAGCCGCGTGAGGCCATGCTGCTTGACGTCGAAACCCGCCGGCATGCCGCCGTTGACGCACTCGCCGTCCTTCACGCCGTCCTTGAATGGCAGGCCGGCAAGCTCGCCAGGGAGCTTGTAAGTCCACTGGTGGTACGGGCAGACGAAGCTGCGCGCATTGCCGTGCGGCTGCTGGCAGAAGCGCACGCCACGATGAGCGCAGCGGTTCTCGACGACGCGGATGCCGGTGTCGACGCCGCGGTCCTTAGGCGCTACCCGATCGCGCACCAGGATCACCTGCCGCTCGCCGACCCAGGTCAGCTTGAAGTCGCCGACGTTGGGCACTTCCACTTCCAGCCCCACGTAGCACCAGTGCGGGCCGTAGAAGATCTTGTCCAGCTCCTGGACGTAGAGCTGCGCGTCCGTGTAGGCCCAGAAGGGCACGCGGCTGGACCCGGGCGTGCTCCAGCGCGACAGGGATTCGGGGGCGTTCATGGCATTAGTATCGCGCCATGCGACCGAACATTCGCTCCTTGTTTCCCCTGCTGGCGGCCGCGCTGCTGGCTGCCTGCGCCGCCCCCGACCGCGTCCCCGCCGCGGCGCCCGAAGCCGCACGCGCCGCGCCTCCCGCCGAACGGCCCTGCCCGAAAGAAGTGCCGGCCGGTGCCCGCTGCTACACCGGCGAGGACGGCGTGGGCTCCTTCTACTGGATCGCCATCCCGGCCAACTGGGACCGCCACGTCCTGGTGATGCACGCCCATGGCGGCCCGGCCGACACCGGGCCCGCGCGGGCCGAACGCAGCCTGGAAGACCTGGAGCGCTGGGCCGTCACGGTGAAGGCCGGCTATGCCTGGGCCGGTTCCACCTACCGCCGCGGCGGCTACGGCGTGACGATGGCGGCGGAGGACACCGAGCGGCTGCGCCAGATCTTCGTGCGCTTCTTCGGCCAGCCCCGCCGCACCCTGCTGCATGGCCAGAGCTACGGCGGCGGCGTCGCCTCCAAGGCGGCGGAACTCTATGGCACCGTGGACGGCAAGCCGGGGCCGTACGACGGCGTCTTGCTCACCAGCGCCGTCCTGGGCGGCGGCACCCGCGCGTACGACTTCCGGCTCGACCTGCGCGCCGTCTACCAGGCCATCTGCAAGAACCATCCGCGGCCGGACGAAGCGCAGTACCCGCTGTGGATGGGGCTGCCCGCCGACAGCAAGCTGACGCGCGCCGAGCTGGCCGCGCGCGTCGACGAGTGCACCGGCGCGCGCCGGCCGGAAGCGCAACGCACGCCGCGGCAACGCGCCAACCTGGCGGCGATCACCGGCGCGGTGAAGATCGAACCGTCCTCGCTGGTCGGCCACCTCACCTTCGCGACCTGGATGTTCCGCGACATCGCGCAGCTGCGGCTGGGCGGGCGCAATCCCTTCGGCAACATCGGCGCGGTCTACCGCGGCTCGGGCGACCCCGAAGCATTGAATGCCGCGGTGCCCCGCTATGCGCGCGACCCGGTGGCCGAGGCCGAACTGGCGCGCGACAGCGCGCCCGAGGGCAAGCTCGTGATGCCGGTGCTGACCTTCCATGCGATCAAGGACCCGACCGCCTTCGTCGAACTCGAGTCGCTGTACCGCGACATCGTCAACCGCGGCGGCAGCGGCGAGCGGGTGGTGCAGGTGTTCACCGACGCGGCGGTGCACAGCTACACCAGCGACCCCGAGTATCCGGCGCTGTTCACGGCCTTGCTGGACTGGGTGGAGCGCGGCGAGAAGCCGACGCCACAGAAGGTGCTGGCGCTGTGCCAGGCCAATGTGCCGGCCTATGGCGGCAAGTGCCCGATCCAGCCGGCTTACCAGCCGGCGCCGATCGGCACGCGGATCACGCCACGGAACCCGTAGCCGGCTTGGCTGGCGCGATGCCGCGCGCCAATGGCACACTGGCCGCTCCCTTTCCCAACCCGCCCCCCATGAACCCGCTCTGGATCGACACCGACATGGGCTTCGACGACCTGGCCGCCGTGCTGGCCGTGGCCGGCACGCCCGGGTGGTCCGTCGCCGGCCTGTCCCTGGTGGCCGGCAACGCACCGCTGACTGTGGTCGTCGACAATGCCTTGCGCGCCGCCGCCTGCTTCGGCTGGCGCTTTCCCATCCACGCCGGCGCGGCCGGGCCGCTCGTTGGGGAACTGGCGACCGCGCAGTCCGTGCTGGGCGACGACGCGATGGTTTCGGCGGGCCGCAGCCTGCCGCGGGAACGAACGGCACTCACATCGGAGGATGCCGTGGGCGCGCTGGCCGACTGGCTGCGCGCATCGCCCGCACCCGTGACGGTCCTGGCCCTGGGGCCGCTGACGAACATCGCCCTGCTGCTGCAGCGCCACCCTGACCTGGCGCCGCGCATAGTCGAACTGATGTGGATGGGCGGCAGCGCCGGTCCCGGCAACCATACGGCGGCGGCGGAGTTCAACGCCATCGTCGACCCGGAGAGCATCAACGAGGTGCTCGCCGCGGGCGTGCCGCTGGCCATGGTGGGGCTGGACACCTGCCGCCAGGTGCGCGTGGACAAGGCGGATGCGGATGCGCTGCGCGCGCTGGGCACGGACAGGGGCGTGCTGCTGGGCGACCTGCTGGAGGGCTACGTGCGCATCGCCGGGCCCGACGGCCGCAGCGCGATGGCGCTGTACGACCCGACGGCCGCGGCGGCGCTGCTGGCGCCTGGCAGCGTGCGCTTCACGCCGGCCCACCTGGTGGCCGAATGCCGCGGCGAGCACACGCGCGGCATGACGGTGGTGGAGTGGCGGGTGCCGCGCAAGGCGGCCGCGAACGCGCGGATCGCGACGACGGCTGATGCGGCCACGGTGCGCGCGGCGGTGCTGGGGGCGTTGGCGGTGGCGGCGCGCAGCTGAATCAGCGCCTGCGCCCGCCCGCGAAGAAAGCGACGATCGCCAGGATGAGAAATACGAAGAAGAGGATCTTGGCGATCCCCATGGCGCCGGCGGCGAGGCCGCCAAAACCGAGTACCGCGGCGATCAGTGCGATGACGAAAAATACGACGGCGTAGTGCAGCATGTCGACTCCTGTCGGATGGCGCACCCGGCGGGTGCAAGCCCTGCGGCAAGGTTATCGCTGGCCCGGCAGCACGATTGATCGGCGGTTGCCGTTACCGGTTGTCCGCCGCCCTGGGTACAACCTGTAGGACGCGAACAATTCCGCTTAGCGCCGCTCTCCAGGAGCTCCGACCCAGGCGGCCGGGTCCAGTCGGTAGTACCGGCTCAATTCGGTGTACAGCGCGGGATGCACGTACCTCATCGCCTGCGGCAGCTCGAAGAATACCTCGGAGCACACGGCGAAGAATTCCGCGGGGCTGGTAGCACCATAGTGCGCCAGAAGCGTCTGTTCCCCCAGTGCCGTGTTGCGTCGGTGCTGTTCGAACTCGCGGCTCATGACGGCCGCCCAGCGCTGGCGCTGCGGTGTACTGGCGAAGGTGAACGGCGCGCCGTTCGCCCCTCCCTTGGCCTGGTCCAGCTGGTGGGCGAATTCATGAACGACGAGGTTATGCCCCAGGCCGGCGGGTGAAAGCACGTCGGCCCAGGACAATACGACCTGGCCGAGCGAAGACGATTCGCCACGCAGGACTTGTGCATGTTCCTGGACCACGCCGTCGGAGCCCACTTGTGCCCGGCGGGCGACGAACTCGCCCGGGTACACGAGGATTTCGCGAACCTGCGCATAAGCGCTCATTCCTCGCGCAAGAACGAGCAGGCATGCATGGCCGGCGATGAGGACCCGCATGTGCTCGGTCACTTCCAGACCGGCGCAGCCGATGAATGGCTTGCGGGCAATGAATTTCAGGACCAGGTTTTCATGGGAGCGACGCAGCCCCTCGGGTAGCACGGTGCACAGCGGGACGTGCTGGTGCAAGCAAGCCCGCCATTCTTCGGGGAACTCGGTCTCCGGGGAACCAAGGGGCAGCCAGCTGCGGGCGCGCTGACCGGCTCCGCGCAGCATGGATGACGTGAAAGAGGACAGGCTCCTGGCGAACACGACAACCCCAAGTACCGATGTGACAGGCAGATGAGCTTGCGCGGCGCGATTTCAAGAGTCCGCTGGTCGACGCGCCTCCATGCGTCAGGAGAGCGCCTTGCGCCTAAGGCCTCGACCGCTCGATCAACCGGAGCTCCCAGGGGATGATGACTTTCGAGAAGATCACCGGGTCGGTCCAGCCGCGCGCCTCCCGTCCGAGGTGCCCGCCGCTCGGGTTGATCCAGGCGTCCTTCGGGACATCTCCGGAGCGCATCAGGAGCTCGAGGTCTGCGATCGGAACCTGCGTGTCCCTGGCGCCACCGACGACGAGCATGGGCGTCGTGGGCTTCTGCAGCAAACCCATCGCCTTCAGCGACATTGCCGGGCCGACGCGCTCGAGATCCTCGACGGACTGGACACCCTCATAGACGCCGAGGAAGGCCGGGACGAGATCGAACAGGTACTCGCGATTGCCGAGCGTGTGTCGAAGGAATGGCACGGAAAATGTCTCGTCCACAGGCGGCGACTGCGCGACGGACCCGAGCAGGCGGGCCTTCTCGGTGATCGCGAGCTTGGCAGCCCAGTAAGCGCCAAAGCTCACCCCTGAAACGATGATGCGAGAGCGGTCCACGCGCGGATCGGCGGCCAGGTAGTCGAGCACCGCGGAGAACATGCGATCGGCCGTGGGGCTCACCTTGATGGGCGCCTGACCCGTGCCCGGCCCGTCGACCGCGATGAAGCCGACGCCATGCTGCAGGATCTGTTCGTAACTCTCGGCGACGGTTTCCTTGCGGCTGTCGAGGCCGCTGATCGCAAGGATCATGGGCACCGGCGCACTCACGCCCTTCGGGAAGCGCATGTAGGCGACGATCGACGAGCCCTCGAAAGGGATCCTTACGGTATTCAGTGCCGGCTGCAGCGCCTGGCCGTACTTCGCATAGGCATCGAGCGCCCGCTGGTAGGCGGCGCGCTTGCCCTCGGAGTTGGGAATGGGCCATTGCGCGAAGTAGTAGAGTCGCCAGGCCCGCTTGTAGGCAGCCGCTGCAGCGCCGGCCGAACTGGCGCGCATGCCTTCTTCCTCATACCTCCGTGCGACCTGGCTCCAGCCCCGCGCCCAGTCGTCGCGATCCCGGGTCTTGATCAGCGACAGCGCCTCCGCGACGTCCTTCGGATCGAGCCCACCGAGCGGGTACGCGCCGCGTTCCGCCCGGGCCAGCGCTTCTGCCTTGATCTCGTCGATCGTGCGTTCGGGCACCTGCGCCCGCGCGAGGGGCGCAAGGGCAATGAGCAGGGAGAGAGCAAGCAGCTGTCTGATGTTCACGAACGTTCACCTTTCGAAGATGGCCAGTGGCGGACACTAACCGAACCGGGGACGCTTCGTCCATCCTCGAAACACCCCATCCCTGGACGCTGAGGCGGCAGGCCCCGTGGGCTCTCCCGTGGTTCAATGTGGCCCTCAAGCGCCTGCCACCGCAGGGCTGCGAACCACGACGCTCATGACTTGCACATCCAACCCGCCCGCCACGAACCTGGCACGCCGCAAGCTGCTTCTCGGCGCCGGCCTCTCGCTCCTTCCCGGCGCGCGCGCGGCTTACGCGCAGCAGGGAGCGCCTGCGGCCGGCCCGCGCAAGACGATCGTCGTGGGCGGCCGACGCGCCCGTGTGATCGACATCCATTCGCACTGCTACATCCCGGGCTCCGCCAGGATGATTGCGGCCGCCGACGTGGCGGCGCAGGCGAACCCTGCGGAAAATGCGCCGGTGGCGAGGTCGCTCACCATCGGCGACGCCCGCATCGCGCAGATGGATGCGCGCGGCATCGACGTCGGCATCCTCAGTGTCAACCAGTTCTGGTGGTACGCGGCGTCCTCCACGGACGACGCGGCCCGGTTCATCCGCTACCAGGACGAAGGCCTGCGCGCCATCGTGAATCGCCATCCCGGCCGCTTCCACTTCCTGTCCTCGCCCGCGCTGCAGCATCCCGCGCTGGCCGCGCAACAGCTCGAATACGCGGTGAAGGAGCTGGGCGCGCGCGGTGCATCGGTGGGCGGCCACGTCAATGGGCGCGTTCCCTCCGGCCCAGAGTTCGACGTCTTCTGGGCCAAGGCGCAGGAGCTCGACGTCCCGGTGTTCATGCACCCGGGTGGCGCCGAGAACATGGTGCGCCCCGGCGCGCTGGACGGCCGCGGCGACCTGGTCAACGTGATCGGCAATCCGCTGGAAACCACGATGTTCGCGACGCGCCTGATCTTCGACGGCACGCTGGACCGCTTCCCGCGGCTGAAGCTGATTCTCGCGCATGGCGGCGGCTATCTCGCGTCCTACCTGACGCGCACGGACGTCGCCTGCGCAGCGCGCGCGAATGCGAAATGCGAGAACAAGCGCAGCCCCGCCGAGTACTTCCGCGACCAGCTGTACGTGGACTCCATGGTGTTCTCGCCCGAAGGGCTTCGGCACCTGGTCGCGACCTGCGGCGCCGACCATGTCGTCTACGGCTCGGACATGCCGTACAACTGGCCGGACACCGCGGACATCGTGGCCGCTGCGGACTTCCTGCCGGAGCAGGAGCGCCGGGCGATCCTGGCGGGCAACCTGGAGCGGATGCTGCGATTGCCGGCGTAAGCGGTTCGGGCGGCATCCTCTGTCCATGACGTCCACACTCCGGCCAGCGCGCAGCCTTGCTTGGGCCGGGACCACAGGCC
>JAQGMU010000026.1 GCA_028292195.1 Ramlibacter sp.
GCAGCGTGAAGTCGGCCGTCTTGACGGCGTTCACCACCTTGTGGCTGAAGAGGCCGTCCTTCAGGCGGTACTCCTTGCGCAGGCCCGTGACTTCGATCAGCGCCGGGCCTTCACCCGAGGCCGGCACGCGCTGCTCGGTCACCAGCGGGCGGTTGTTCACGATGTCGTCGATCACCGGCAGGCGGCGCGGGCGCGAGTCCAGGCGCGGGCGGCACGCGAGGAGCGCGCGCGTGTACGAGTCGCGCGGCGCGCTGAAGATTTCGCCGACCGGACCCGACTCACGGACCTGGCCGTGGCGCATCACGATGACTTCCTTCGCGATCTCGCCGACCAGGCCCAGGTCGTGGCTGATGAAGAGCATGCTCATGCGCTTGCGTTCCTGCAATCGTGCGAGCAGGTCGACGATCTGGCGCTGCACGGTCACGTCGAGCGCCGTCGTCGGCTCGTCCGCGATCAGCAGCTTCGGCTCGCAGGCGATCGCCATCGCGATCATCACCCGCTGCTGCTGGCCACCGGAGAGCTCGTGCGGGTAGGCGTTCAGGCGGGCCCGCGGCTCCGGGATGCCGACCTCGGACAGCAGCTCCAGCGCGCGGGCGCGGGCCTGGCGCGGGCTCGTGCCCATGTGGATGCGCAGGGTCTCGGCGATCTGGTCGCCGACGGTGAACACCGGGTTCAGCGAGCTCATGGGCTCCTGGAACACCACCGAGATGTCCTTGCCGCGCAGGCGCCGCATGGCGTCTTCGGGAACCCGCAGCAGGTCCTGGCCGCCGTACAGCACCTGGCTGGCCGGGGCGACCTCGGCATTGGCGGGCAGCAGCCGCACGATGCTCATCGCGCTCACGCTCTTGCCGCTGCCGGACTCGCCGACCAGGGCCACGGTGCTGTTGGGGGGCACGGCGAAGCTCACGCCGCGCACGGCCTCGGTGCGCTCGTTCTTGCCGACGCGAAATGCGACCCGCAGGTCGCGTACTTCGATCAAGGGAGTCGTCATGGGGCGGTTGTCCTAGCGCAGCTTCGGGTCCATCGCGTCGCGCAATGCATCGGTGAGCAGCGCGAAGGCGGTGACGAACGTGGCCATGAAGGCCGTGGCGGCAACCAGCTGCCACCATTTGCCGAGCACCAGCTCGGACTGCGCCTCGGCCAGCATGGTGCCCCAGCTGACCATGTCGATCGGCACGCCCAGGCCCAGGAAGGACAGGATCACTTCCGCCTTGATGAACGAGACGACGTGCAAGCTCAATTGCACCAGCACCACGTGGCTGACGTTCGGCAGGATGTGCCCGAACATGCGTGCGCTGTTGCTGGCGCCGATGGCTTCGGCCGCCCGCACGTACTCGCGCGAGCGGTGCTTCATGTACTCGGCGCGCACCAGGCGGTAGATGCCGGTCCAGCCGACCGCGCCCAGGATCACGACCACCGGCACGATGCCACTGGAGAAGTGCCTGGCGAGCGGGCCGGACTTGAACAAGGCGGCGAGCGCGAACACCAGCAGGATGTAAGGCACGGAGGTGAAGACGTTGTAGACCCACTCGAGCAGGTCGTCGACCTTGCCGCCGAAGTAGCCGGCCAGCGCGCCGAGCAGCGTGCCGATGAGGGTGGCCACGAACGCGGCGCAGATGCCGACCAGGATCGAGATCTGCGCGCCCTTGATGGCCTTGGAGAGCACGTCGCGGCCGATGCGGTCGGCGCCGAACGGCAGGGTCGTCGCCTTGACGGTGTCCTCGCTCTTCACCTTCGAGGCCCGCTCGTTCCATTCCGCGTAGCGCGGCGCCAGCGGGTCGATGTCGCTGATGTCGACGTTGGGCAGTTTAGGCGCGGTGACGGCCGCGACCTGCTGCGGGTCGGCGCCGACGAGGGTCGGCGGCGCGAAGGGCACGGCCACCTCGCGTTCCCAGCCGGCGCCCAGGAGGCCCACCTGGGCCAGCAGCACCATCACCAGGAAGGCCAGCACGATCCATAGCGACACCATGCCCACGCGGTCGGTGCGCAGGCGCCGCCAGGCCTGCACCCAGACGCTGGGCGACTGCGGCAGCGCCTCGGGGAGGGCCGGCGGGACGATCTCGGAGAGGACGGCGCTCATTTCAGCACCACCCGCGGATCGACCAGCTTGTAGAGCATGTCGGTGACGAGGTTGATGACCATCGTGAGGGCCGCCAGGTAGATGGTGACGGCCTCGATCACCGGATAGTCGCCGCGGCCGACGGCGGCATAGACCTCGCGGCCCAGCCCCGGAATGGAGAAGAACACCTCGATCAGGAAGGCGCCGATGAAGACCCCCGGCAGCTGGGTGGCGACGTTGGTCAGGATCGGGATCAGCGCATTGCGCAGCACGTGCTTGAACAGGATCGCGTTCTCGCTCACGCCCTTGGCGCGCGCCGTGCGCACGTAGTCATGGCCGATCTCGTCGAGGAAGAAGCTGCGGTACAGGCGGGTCTGCGGCGCCAGGCTCACGAGCACGGCCAGCAGCACCGGCAGCGGCGCGTACACGGCCAGGTTGGTCCAGACGCTGTTGCTCCAGCCCTGCACCGGGAACCAGCCCAGGCGGAAGGCGAAGAGGTACTGGCCGATGATCACGTACACCAGGAAGCTGATCGACAGCGCGATGGTGGTGCCTATCATCACGACGCGGTCGGTCAGGCTGCCGCGCACATAGGCCACGGCCAGCCCGCAGACGATGGCCAGCCCCACCTCGAGCACCAGGATGGGAATCATGATCGTCAGGGTGGCCGGCAGGCGGGTGGCGAAGATGTTGGCGATGGGCTCCTTGGTGGTCCAGCTGGCGCCCCAGTCGAAGGTCAGCACTTTGGAGACGAACATCCAAAGCTGCGTCCACACCGGCAGGTCGAGGCCGAGCTGCTTGCGGATGGACAGGATCTGCGCCGGCGAGGCCCCCTGGCCGCCCAGGATGACAGCCGGATCGTCCCCGAAAAAGTGGAAAAGGAAGAACACCAGCAGGATCACGCCCGCCAGCGTGGGGATCATCTGCAGGATCCGCCGCAAGAGATACGACAGCATAGGGGCCCGGGAAATTAACCTCGTGGGCACGCTTTTGGCGCGCTTCTAGGGAAAACCGCTCATGGCGGCACGCAAGGCGCGGATTATGCTTGCGGGTTTACCGTTCCAGTATTGGTGTTTCCAAGCATGAATCCCAAAACCTGGGTGTGGGCCACAAGCCTGTGCCTGGCGTTGGCAGCTGTCACATCCACGTCAGACGCCCAGCCCTCCGCCCCTGCTTCCGCGCCCGCTGAAAAGGTCTTCCGCTATTCCTTCCCCGTCGCCGAGACGGGGTTCGACCCGGCGCAGATCAGCGACCTCTATTCCGCGACCGTCCTGGCGAACATCCTGGAGTCGCCCTACGAGTACGACTACCTGGCGCGGCCGGCCAAGGTGCGACCGAACCTGGCGGAAGCCATGCCCGAGGTCTCGCCCGACTTCCGCACTTTCACCTTCCGCCTGAAGAAGGGCATCTATTTCGCCGACGACCCCGCCTTCGGCGGCAAGAAGCGCGAGGTGACGGCGGCCGACTTCGTCTACAGCTACAAGCGCTACTACGACCCGAAGAACAAGAGCCCGCGCTATTCGAGCCTGGCCGAGGAAAAAGTCCTGGGCCTGGAGGAGTTGCGCGCCCGGGCCGAGGCCGGCGGCAAGTTCGACTACGACACGCAGGTCGAGGGCCTGAAGGCGCTGGACCGCTACACGGTGCAGGTCAGGCTGGCCGAGACCCGGCCGCGCTTCGTGTTGAACCTGGCCGACGTGTCCACCCTCGGGATCGTGGCGCGCGAAGTGGTCGAGAAGTACGGCGACCACATCATGGAGCACCCGGTCGGCACCGGGCCCTTCATTCTGCAGGAGTGGAAGCGCTCCTCCAAGATCACGCTGGTGCGCAACCCCGGCTTCCGCGAGCGGCTGTACGAAGCCGAGCCCCCCGCCGACGACGCCGCGGCGCAGGCCATCTACGCCCAGATGAAGGGCAAGCGACTGCCGGTGGTCGACAAGGTGGTCGTCACCATCATCGACCAGCAGCAGCCACGCTGGCTCTCCTTCCTGAACAACGAGCAGGACTACATGGAGCGCCTGCAGGAGAACTTCGCGCTGCAGGCGGTGCCCGGCGGCAAGATCGCGCCCAACCTGGCCAAGCGCGGCATCCGGGCAGCGCAGACGCCGCTGTCGGACATCACGTTCTTCTACTTCAACATGAACGATGCCGTGGTGGGGGGCTACACCGCGGACAAGGTGGCGCTGCGCCGGGCCATCGGGCTGGCCATCAACACCGAAGAGGAAGTGCGCCTCGCCCGCCGCGGCCAGGCGCTGGAGGCGCAAAGCTTCGTGATGCCCAACACCATGAGCTTCGACCGCAACTTCCGCTCGGAACTGGGGACCTTCGACCGGGCCCGGGCGATCGCCCTGCTGGACATGTACGGCTACGTCGACCGCGACGGCGACGGCTGGCGCGACCTGCCGGACGGCAAGCCGCTGGTGCTGAACTACGACACGCTGGGCACCGAGGACTACCGCGAGCGCGACGAGCTCACGAAGAAGAACCTCGACGCGATCGGCATCAGGATCAATTACCGCATCGGCCGGTGGCCGGAGCAGCTGAAGTCCGCGCAGGCGGGCAAGCTGATGATGTGGGGCCTGGGCCTGTCCGGCAGCTCGCCCAACAGCGGTTCGGTGCTGGAACTCGGCTACAGCAAGTCCGCGGGCCAGCAAAACCTGTCCCGCTTCCAGAACGCCAGGTTCGACGCGCTGTACGAGAAGCAGGCGGTGATGCCCGACGGCCCCGAGCGCGACGCCGTGATCCGCGACGCGGTGCGCATCCTGGTGGCCTACATGCCGGTCAAGGCGCGCGTGCACCGCATCGGCACCGACCTGATGCAGCCCTGGCTGGTCGGCTACAAGCGCCACCCCTTCGCCCGCGAGTTCTGGTCCTATGTGGACATCGACACCGCGCGCCTGCCCCATTGAAAAAGAAGAGAGAGGAAAAACGATGAAACCGAACTCGATCGCGCGCCTGGGCGCGCTGGCCACCCTGATCGCCCTGGCCTTTCCGGCCGCCGCCGCGGTGGTGCCGCCCGGCGTGCAGCTGAACGCCACGCAGACGCTGATCCGCAACAACGGCTCCGAGCCCGAAACGCTCGACCCGGCCGTGGCCGAATCGGTCGGCGCCAACAACATCACCCGCGACCTGTTCGAGGGCCTGACGGCCAACGACGCCGACGGCAAGATCGTCCCCGGCGTGGCCGAGAGCTGGAAGCAGACCAACCCGACCACCTGGGTGTTCAAGCTGCGCCCCAACGCCAAGTGGTCCAACGGCGACCCCGTGACGGCACAGGATTTCGTCTATGGCATCCGCCGCTTCCTCGACCCGAAGACGGCTTCGAACTACGCGTCGACCTACGGCGTGTTCCTGCTCAATGGCGCCGAAGCCGCCGCCGGCAAGAAGCCGACGTCCGAGGTGGGCGTGAAGGCGATCGACAAGCTCACGCTGGAAGTGAAGACCTCGATGCCGGTGTCCTTCCTGCCCGGCCTGGTGTCCAACAACAACCTGGGCGCGCTGCACCAGGCCAGCATCGAAAAGTTCGGCAAGGACTGGACCAAGCCCGGCAACCTGGTGAGCAACGGCGCCTTCATGCTGAAGGAGTGGCAGGTCAACAGCAAGGTGGTGATCGAGAAGAACCCGCAGTACTGGGACGCCGCCAACGTGCAATTGAACCGCGTGACCTACCTGCCGGTGGAAGACGGCAATGCCGACGTCAAGCTGTTCGAGAGCGGCCAGAACGAAATGGTCTACCAGCTGCCGCCCGGCACCTACGAGCAGGCGAAGAAGCAGTTCCCCAAGGACGTGCGCAACGCCCCGATGCTGGGCATACGCTACTACTCGTTCCAGACCCAGAGCCCGGCCTTCAAGGACGTCCGCGTGCGCAAGGCGCTGTCGATGGTGATCGACCGCGACATCCTGTCCCAGAAGGTCACGGCCGACGGCCAGTCGCCGGCCTACGGCCTGATCGTCAAGGGCATGGAAGGCGCCGACATGGCCGACTACGAATGGGCCAAGTGGCCGATGGCGCAGAAGGTGGCCGAAGCCAAGAAGCTGCTGGAAGCCGCCGGCGTGAAGCCGGGCACCAAGTTCACCTTCTCGTACAACACCAGCGAATACCACAAGAAGATGGCCATCTTCGCCCAGTCGGAATGGAAGTCCAAGCTCGGCGTCAACATCGAGCTGGAAGCGATGGAGTTCAAGGTGCTGCTGAAGAAGCGCCACGACGGCGCCTTCGAGATCGCCCGCAACGGCTTCATCGCCGACTACAACGACGCCACCAACTTCCTGGCCCTGGTGCGCTGCGACTCGGACCAGAACAACAACTTCAACTGCAACCGCGAAGCCGAGAAGCTGATCGTCGAGGGCACCCAGCAGACCGACGCCGCCAAGCGCAGGCATCTGCTGACCCAGGCCACCAAGATGATCATGGACGACTATCCGATCATCCCCCTGGTCCAGTACTCCCTGCCGCGGCTGGTAAAATCGTACGTCGGCGGGTACTCGCTGGAAAACGCGCAAGACCGTTTCCGCAGCAAGGACCTGTACATCATCAAGCACTGACCGTCCCACCGGATCCGGTCATTCGCAGCCCCGCGGCAACACCGCGGGGCTGTTTTGCGAAAGAGGCCCGTCACCCATGTGGTCGTACACCCTGCGTCGCCTGCTGGCGACCATTCCCACCCTGCTGGCGGTCATCACCGCCAGCTACCTGCTGCTGCACGCCGCGCCCGGCGGGCCGTTCGACTCGGAAAAGCAGGTCTCCGCCGCGGTGCTGGCCAACCTGCAGGCCAAGTACCACCTGGACCTGCCGCTGTGGAAGCAGTACCTGCTGTACCTGAACAACCTGCTGCACGGCGACCTCGGCGCCTCGTTCCGCTACGCCGACTGGTCGGTCAACGAGCTGGTGGCCAAGGCGCTGCCGGTGTCGCTGGCGATCGGCGGCACGGCCATGGTTATCTCCCTGATGGTCGGCGTCGGCCTGGGCATCGTCGCCGCGCTGCGCCAGAACAGCTTTGCCGACTTCTTCGTGATGCTGCTGGCCAACATCGGCAGCGTCATTCCGTCCTTCGTGATCGGCCCGGTGATGGTGCTGGTGTTCGCGCTCTGGCTGCGCTGGCTGCCGGCCGGCGGCTGGGAGAATTTCGACTGGCGCTACATGGCGATGCCGGTGGCCCTGCTGACGCTGATCAACGTGTCCACCATAGGCCGGGTGATGCGCGGCAGCCTGATCGAGGTGATGAAGAGCAACTTCATACGCACCGCCCGCGCCAAGGGCCTGCCGACCCGCGTGGTGGTGCTGCGCCATGCGCTCAAGCCGGCGCTGCTGCCGGTGGTGTCGGTGCTGGGCCCGCTGGCGATCTCCTCGATCACGGCGGCGCTGGTGACGGAAACCGTGTTCTCGCTGCCCGGCATCGGCAAGCTGATCGTCAACGGCGCCGGCAACCGCGACTACACGCTGGTGCTGGGGCTGGTGGTGCTGATCACGGTGCTCGCGGTCACGCTCAACCTGCTGGTCGACCTGGCCTACGCCGCGCTCGACCCGAAGATCCGGTACTGAGATGCTGTTTTCCTTCCGCCGCGACGCCCTCGTCGCCGAACTCTCCAAGGCCGGGCCCCTGCCCGGCAAGCGCAGCCCCTGGGCCGACGCGCGCCGCCGCTTCCTGCACAACCGCGCCGCACTGGCGAGCCTGGTCGTGCTGCTTTTCATCGCGCTGCTGTGCGCCATCGGCCCGGCGATCCTGCCGAACGCCTTCGACAGCACCGACTGGGACGCGATGAAGCTGCCGCCGACGCTGCACAACATGCACTGGTGGGGCACCGACGAATCCGGCCGCGACCTGCTGGTGCGCTGCCTGGTCGGCGGCCGCATCTCGCTGATGGTGGGCCTGCTCGCCACGCTGGCCTCGGTGGCCGTGGGCATCGCCTGGGGCGCCACGGCAGGCTTCATCGGCGGCCGCACCGACGCCTTCATGATGCGCTTCGTCGACATGATGTACGCCATCCCCTACCTGCTGATCGCCATCCTGCTGGTGACGGTGCTGGGGCGTGAGTTCTACCTGGTGGTGATCGCCATCACCGCCTTCTCCTGGATGGACATGGCGCGGGTGGTGCGCGGCCAGACGCTGTCGCTGCGTTCGATGGAGTTCGTGCAGGCGGCCCGCGCCATCGGCGTGAGCACGCCGCGCATCATCTTCGGCCACGTGGTGCCGAACCTGCTGGGCGTGGTCGTGATCTACACCACGGTCACGGTGCCGGGCGTGATCCTGACCGAATCGGTGCTGTCCTTCCTCGGCCTCGGTATCCAGGAGCCGATGACCAGTTGGGGCGTGCTGATCGAAGACGGCACCAAGGTGATGGATGTCGCGCCGTGGCTGCTGCTGTTCCCGGCGGCGCTGCTGTCGATCACGCTGTACTGTTTCAACTTCATCGGGGACGGCCTGCGCGACGCGCTCGACCCCAAGGAACGCTAGCCATGGATGCGGGCCGCCCGGCGCACAAGCTGCTCGACGTGGACGACCTGACCGTGCGGTTCCAGAGCCCGGAGGGTGAAGTGAGCGCGGTCAACGGCCTCGGCTTCTCGCTGGAGCGCGGGCAGACCTTCGGCATCGTCGGGGAAAGCGGTTCCGGCAAGAGCCAGAGCATGCTTGCGCTGATGGGCCTGCTGGCCGCCAATGGACGCGCAACGGGACGCGCGCTATTCGATGGCCAGGATCTGCTGTCGATACCGGCGCCCCAACTGAACCGGATCCGGGGCAATCGCATTGCGATGATCTTCCAGGACCCGATGACTTCGCTCAACCCGTATCTCACAGTGGAGCGGCAGATGACCGAGGTGCTGCAGCTGCACAAAGGCCTGACGCGCCGCGGCGCATTGCAGCTCGCGATCGGCGCGCTGGAATCGGTTCGCATTCCCGACGCGGCGCGACGCATCCGCATGTACCCGCACGAGTTTTCTGGCGGCATGCGCCAGCGGATCATGATTGCAATGGCGCTGCTTTGCCAGCCCGACCTGCTGATCGCCGACGAGCCGACCACTGCCCTCGACGTGACGGTTCAGGCGCAGACCCTGTCGCTGCTGCGCGACTTGCAGCACGAGTTCGGCACCGCCATCATCCTGATCAGCCACGACCTGGGCGTGGTGGCGGGCCTGTGCGACGAGGTGATGGTTCTCTATGGCGGCCGCGTCATGGAACAGGGCAGTGCCGAAAGCATCTTCTACCGCCCCACCCATCCCTACACGCTCGGCCTCCTGGGCGCGGCTCCGCGGCTGGAGCAGGAGCGGGAAACGCTGATCGCCATTCCAGGTGCGCCTCCCGACATGGCAAGGCTGCCGGCCGGCTGTCCTTTCAGCGAACGCTGCGACTTCGTGATGGAGCGCTGTATCGCACTGCGCCCGCCGCTCGCACCCAGCGTCACCGATGCCACAGTGCTGC
>JAQGMU010000053.1 GCA_028292195.1 Ramlibacter sp.
GGTGGGTTCGCGCAGCGACCCCACCATTACAGCCACGAGCCATCCCCCATGTAGGGTGGGTTCGCGCAGCGACCCCACCATTGCAGCCACGAGCCATCCCCCATGCAGGGTGGGTTCGCGCAGCGACCCCGCCATTGCACCAGTGGTCGGGTGTGCAGGCTTGCTTGCGCACCGTCCTTTCGCCCTCAGCCCTTCGGCAGCTCGAACACCAGGCAGGTCGTCGTCGCATGCGCGTACAGCGTGCCGTCCGGACCGAACAGGCGCGCTTCCGCCGTCGCCAGCTGGCGGCCGCAGTGCAGGACCTTGCCTTCGGCGCGCACGCGCTGGACGTTGCGGCCGATCGCCTTCACCAGGTTCACGCCCAGTTCGGCCGTCGTGTAGCCGCGGCCGGCCGGCATCATGGTGTGGACGGCGCAGTCCAGCGCCGAATCGAGCAGCGTCGCATACCAGCCGCCGTGGATGCCGCCCATGGGATTGAAGTGCTCCGGCCCCGGCGTGCCCTGGAACACCGCGCGGCCGGCCTCGGCTTCCATCAGCTGGAAGTTCAAGGTGCGCGCCATCGGCGGGTAGGGCAGCTCGCCGCGCAGCATCGCGTGCAGCACCTCCAGCCCGCCGCGGCCGGCCACCTGTTCCGGGCGCGCCACGCCGCAACCGGCGCCCGCCTCCACCCGGCCGGCCACCTCCCGCTCCTGGGCCAGCCAGGCTTCCAACTGGTTCATCCGGGTCATCGGGCTCTCCATAAACACTTGTAGCTGCAACAGTTGCAGCTACAATAATCGGCGTGGACACCGCTGTCAAGCCGCAAGGCTGCACCAACCTCAAGCTGCGCCAGCTGATGCGCCGCGTGGCGCAGCTCTATGACGCCGAGGTCGGCAAGACCGGCCTGCGCGGCACCCAGTATTCGCTGTTGTCGTACGTCGCCAGGCTGGGGCCGATCCGGCCGGTGGACCTCGCGGCCGTGATGAAAGTCGATGCGTCGACGCTTACGCGCAACCTGCGGCCGCTGATCTCGTCCGGTTATGTGACACTGGACCCGGGACCCGACGCGCGCAGCCGGCTGGTGAACGCCACCCAGGCCGGGCGCGACAAGCGGCAGGAGGCGCAGCGGCGCTGGCGCGTTGCGCAGGAATCGCTCAACGAGAGCCTGGGTGCGGCGCGCGTGATGGCGCTGCATGCATTGCTGGACGAATGCCAGGACCTGCTGGACTACAGCCCCGAAGGAGAGACGGATGCATGACGTTTCGGGCCAGCGCAAGCTGGCGTACTGGCTGGTGCTGCTGGCCGCCGGCGGCACCTTTGCCCTGAGCATGGGTTCGCGCCAGAGCATGGGGCTGTTCCTGCCCGGGCTGAACACCAGCACCGGCCTGGGCCTCGGTTCCATCAGCCTGGCCTTCGCCTTCGGCCAGTTGTGGTGGGGCCTGACGCAGCCGATCGCCGGCGCCATCGCCGACCGCTACGGGCCCGGCCGCGTGCTCGTGGCCGGCGCGCTGCTGGCGGCGCTGGGCACCTTCATCACGCCCTACATGACGACCACGCTGGGCCTGATCTTCGCCATCGGCGTGGTGGCCGCCGGTGGCTCCGGTCTCGCCGGGCCCGCCGTGCTGGTCGCCGCGACGATGCGCATGATCCCGGCGGAAAAGCGCGGCGTGGCCACCGGCATCGTCAATGCCGCCGGCTCGTTCGGCCAGTTCGCGGTGGCGCCGCTCGCGGCCTTCTGGATCGTCGCCCTGGGCTGGGGCAATGCGATGCAGGCCGTCGGCCTGATCGTGCTGCTGGCGCTGCCGGCGGCCTGGGTGCTGCGGGGTTCCGGTGCGCCGGTCCGCGGCGCCGTCACTGCTCCGGGCGAGAAGCCGCAAGGCACGCGCGCGGCGGTGGCTGAAGCGTTCCGCAACCGCAGCTACCTGTTGCTCACCGCCGGCTTCTTCGTCTGCGGCTTCCACGTCGCGCTGCTGGCGATCCACCTGCCCGGCATGGTTGCGGCCTGCGGCCTGCCGCCGCAGTGGGGCGGCTGGGCGCTGGCGATGCTGGGCCTGTTCAACATCATCGGCAGCCTGGCCGTCGGCTGGGCCACGCAGCGCTGGCGCATGAAGTCGCTGCTGGTGCTGCTGTACGCGGCGCGCGCCGTGTTCGTGCTGGCCTTCCTGGCGGCGCCGAAGACGGGCCCGGTCGTGCTCGTGTTCGCCGCGGTGATGGGGCTGACCTATCTCGCCACCGTGCCGCCGACGGCCGGGCTGGTCGCCAAGTTCTTCGGCCCCGCCAACATGGCGACGCTGTTCGGCCTCGTCATGCTCACCCACCAGATCGGCGCTTTCGTCGGCACCTGGCTGGGCGGCAAGGTGTTCGAGTGGACCGGCGCCTACGACTGGGCCTGGTACGTCGACATCGTGCTGGCGGTCGGCGCGGCGCTCATCCACCTGCCCATCCGCGAGGCACCGCTGGTGCCGGTCGCGCGTCCCGCGGTCGCCTGAAAGCCCCCTTAGGGAATCGCCTGTGTCGCGCGAGCGCGCAGGCTCGCGTCTGCCCGCTTGATAAATGGCGCGAAAGGGCGCATTTTGAGGCTCGACGTTGACCCGGGCCTACATAACGAAGAGACAGAACCGATGCGGATTGCTGCGCTTGTCCCAGCGGCAGGGCAGGCCGAGTACTACCATTCGACTCACATGTTAGGTGCAGAGTATTATCATGTCTGCAACCCCGAACGTTCGCATGGAAGACAAACCCGCCCGACTCACCATCCTCATCGATGCGGAGAAGAAGAAAGCATTCGAGGAGCTCTGCGCTTCCCAGGACATCACCGCTTCCCAGGTGGTCCGGCAACTGATCCGCGAGTACCTGGCCCAGCACGGCGTCGAGTACCAGCCATCGTTGCGGCCACGGCTCGAATAGTGCGAATAGCCGCGCTTCGCGCAGGGCTGAAACGAATTACAATCTGATTAACATCAGACAACGTCCGCCCATGGAGCTCAAGACCGCACGGCTCACCATCCTGATCGACCCCGCGAAAAAACAGGCTTTCGAGGAACTGTGCCGCGCGCAGGACATGACGCCCTCGCAGGTGGTGCGTCGGCTGATCCGCGACTACATGGAGCAGCAGGCGCCCCAGGCCGCGCCGGCCCGCAAGCCCGCAACACGCAAGGCCGCCACGCCCTCGCGCCGCGCGCGTTGAAGCGCGCTGCTACACCGGCACGGTGTAGTTCAGGGTCATCCGGCCGCCATCCACGACGACGATTTCGCCGGTGACGTAGCTGGCGGCGTCGCTCGCCAGCCAGGCGACCACGTCGGCCACTTCCCCCGGTTCACCCAGCCGCTTCATCGGCGTGCGCATCATGATGCGCTGCTTCGCCTCTTCGCTGGTCAGCACCGCCCTGGCCGCCAGCTCGGTGGCGATGGTGCCCGGCGCCACCGCGTTGACGCGGATCCCCTTGTCGGCCAGCGCCAGCGCCATCACCCGCGTCAGCTGGTTGATGCCGCCCTTGCTGACGTTGTAGCTGGCGATGGTGGGAATGGTGAGCACGGCGTTCACCGAGCTCATGTTGACGATGGCGCCCCGGCCCGCCTTGGCCATTTCACGCGCCACGGCCTGTCCCACCAGGAACGATCCCTTCAGGTTGACGCGCAGCACGGCGTCGAAATCGGATTCGGTGACGTCGAGGAAGTCGGCGGCCTTGAAGATGCCGGCGTTGTTCACCAGCACGTCGATGCGGCCATGCGTCAGCATCGTCTTCTGCACCAGCGTGTCGACCTGCGCCTTGTCGCCGACGTCGCAATGCACGTACAAGGCGGGGCCCGGCAGTTCCTGCGCCAGCGCCTGGCCGCGGGCGTCGTCCAGGTCGGCCAGCACGACCCTGGCGCCGTCGCGCGCGAACCGCCGCGCGCAGGCTTCGCCTATGCCCTGCGACGCGCCGGTGACGATGCAGACACGGCCATCGTGGCCGAAGGAAACGTTGGAGGAAGGGGAAGGGCCAGGCGCGCTGTTCATGCCCGCATGGTACCCGTCCAGGCGTCGGCGAAAGCACGCGCGGACGCCGCCACCGCGGCCGCATCCTTGCCCGGGCTGTACAGCGCGGAGCCGATGCCGAAGCCGTTGGCGCCAGCCGCGCGGTAGGCCGTCATGGTGGCCGGCGTGATGCCGCCCACCGGCAGCAGCAGGACCTGCGGCGGCAGCACCGCGCGCATCGCCTTCACCGCCGCCGGCGGGATCATCTCGGCCGGGAACAGCTTGAGGCCGGAGGCGCCGGCGGCGAGCGCAGCAAACGCTTCGCTCGGGGTCGCCACGCCGGGCAGGACGGCGATGCCGAGCGCGGCCGCGGCCGCGACCACCTGGGCATCGAAATGCGGCGAGACGATCACCCGGCCGCCGGCGGCGTGCACCAGCCGTACTTCTTCCGCGGTCCGCACCGTGCCGGCGCCGACCACCGCGGCGGGGAAAGCCCTGGCCAGCAGGGCGATGCTTTGCAGCGGCTGCGGCGAATTGAGCGGGACTTCCAGCACGCGAAAACCGGCCTCGAACAGCGCGGCGCCGATGGCGGGCGCCTCGGCCGGGGTCAGGCCACGCAGGATTGCTACCAAAGGCAGCGCATCGAGGGCGGCGGTGAGGGTGCTTGTCATGCGGATTCCAATGTGGTGGCCAGCGTCCACAGGCCGCGCCAGCTCGCTTCCGAGCCCAGCGTGCGGGCCGAGACGCCCAGTGCGGCAAGCGCCAGGGTGTAGCGTTCGGTGAGTGTCGCACTGCCGACCAGGACGAGTTGCTGCGGCAACTGCCCCTGCGCACGCAGCTCCTCGCCGATCACCAGCCCCGACAGGTAGCTCGGTTGCGCGGCGGATTGCATCCGTTCGAACAGGCCGAGCGTGCGGACGCTGAAGGCGGCGGCCAGCAGGCTGCCGGCGTCGCGCGCGTGGCGGACGCCGCGCAGGAAGGCCGCTTCGTCCAGCGGCCCGTCGTCGGAGGGCAGCGTGCGCGCCAGGATCGAATGCTGGCGCAGCAGCGCGTAGAGCTCGCCGGTCATGAAGGTGCGGAAACCAACGACGCTGCGGTTCGCCACCTGCACCCACTTGCTGTGCGTGCCGGGCAGCACCAGCCGCGCATGGTCCAGGCCCAGCAGGTCGAGCGCGCCGAATACCTGCGTCTCCTCGCCGCGCATCACGTCGGGAACGCCGCGCTCTTCGCAACTGAGGCCCGGGACCAGCGCAATGCCGCCCGGCTCGATCCATTGCAGCCGCGCAGCGACCTCGTCCAGGCCGGCGGGACACGGGCAGTACGGCGCCTCATGCCACCCCTGG
>JAQGMU010000095.1 GCA_028292195.1 Ramlibacter sp.
GCCACCAGGCACAGCAGCAGCTTGCGCTGCGCCGCCTGCGACAGCCCCTGCCAGCGCACCGCGTGCAGGCGTTCGCCGATTTCGCGGATCATGCGGCCTCCTTCGCGGCGCCCAGGCATTCCAGCGCCAGCGCCGGCTTCAGCGCGCTCTTCTGGATCTTGCCGGCAGCGTTCTTCGGCAGTTCCTCCATCCGGTACACCCGCTTGGGCCGCTTGAACCCGAGCTGGTCCTTGGAGAAGGCGCTGAGCTCGCCGGCGCTGCCGGCGTGTCCCTCGCGCATCACCACGTAGGCGACGACGGCCTGGCCCCACTCGGCGTCGGGCTCGCCGACCACGGCGGCTTCCTGCACGCCGCGGTGCTGGTACAGCACGTCCTCCACCTCGCGCGGCGCGATGTTGTAGCCGCCGCTGATGATCATTTCGTCCTTGCGCCCCAGCAGGTAGACGTAGCCATGGGCGTCGATGCGCCCCATGTCCTTGGTCTTGAGCCAGCCGTCGCGCAACGTCTCGCGCGTCAGGTCGGGCCGCTTCCAGTAGCCGGACATCATGTGCGGGCCGCGCAGCACCACCTCGCCGATGCCGCCTGGCACGACGTCCTTGAACTCGTCATCCACCACGCGGACTTCCACCGTCGCCCAGGGCCGGCCGGCCGACAGCAGCCGCTCGGGGTAAGGCTGGTCCAGGCGGTGCTCGCTCGCCGGCAGCACCGTCAGCGTCACCGGGCATTCGCTCTGGCCGTAGATCTGCACCAGCTTGCGCGGCCCGAAGATCTCGATCGCCTGCTTCAGCGGCTCGGCCGGCATCGGGCTGGCGCCATAGATCATGGCGCGCAGCCTGGGCAGCTTCATCTGCGCCAGGCCGGGCACGCGCAGCACGCGCTGCAGCATGGTGGGGATCAGCTTGATCACTTCCACCTCGTGCAGGGCCGCCAGGCGCATCACCTCCGCCGGGTCGAAGTTGCGCATGATGATGCTGCAGCCGCCCTTCATGAACTGCGGCAGCACGAAGAAGCCGGCGCCGTGGCTGAGCGGCTGCATCAGCAGCACCTTCTCGCCGATGGCCGTCGGGCCGAGCTCCATCAGCATGTTCCAGGCGACGTGCAGCATCGCGCGGTGCGAGAGCATCACGCCCTTGGGCTTGCCGGTGGTGCCGGAGGTGTAGAACAGGCAATACAGGTCTTCGGCGTCGACCGGCTGTGCCGGCGTCCGCGCATCGCCGGCCTGCAGGAACTGCTCGAAGTCCTCACTGCCGCCGGCGGCCGGCGGCGTGCCTTCGCCGGCCCGCAGGCGCAGCGTCAGCTGCGGTGCGTCCTCTATGGCGGTGGCCACCTGCTCGTCGAAGGACGCGCCCCAGACGAAGCAGCGGGCATCGCTGTCCTGCACGATGTACTGCGCCTCGCGCGCGGTCAGGCGCGGATTCAGCGAGACGCGCACCAGGCCGGCTTTCGCCAGCGCGAAGTCGAGCTCGACGCAGCGGACCGAGTTCTCCAACCAGGTGACGACGCAGTCGCCGCGGCGCAGTCCACGCCCCAGCAGCGCGTTGGCCAGGCGGTTGCTGCGCTCCTCCACCTCGGCGAAGGTGCGGACCTCGTCGTCGCAGCGGGCGGCGATGGCGTCGCCGTACAGCGCGGCGCAGCGGTGGATCTGGTCGGCGACGTTCATGCGCGCGCCTCCGCCGGGGCGTAGGCAAAGCCCACGCGGCCATCGGCCCGCTCCAGCAGGCGAAACTTCAACGCCATGCCGGGCCGCAGCGCCGTGCCCGGCGCGGCCGCGATCGGCGCGAAGGTGCGCGGGCCCTGCTCGGTTTCGATCATGCCGATGAAATACGGCGCCTCGAAGCCGTCGGCCGAATGGAACACCTCGGCCGATTCGCCCAGCGTCGCGCGCTGGCCGATGCAGACGGTCTCCAGGTCGCGCCGGCCGCAGCGCGGGCACGCCGCCACCTGCAGCAGTACGGTCTGGCCGCAGCCGCAGCGCGAGCCCTTCAGGCCGGGCGCGCCGGGCGCCTCGCCCTCCAGGAAGAAAAGGGTCGGGTTGGTTTTTTGCAGCTTGGTCATCGCGTGCCTTCCAGGATGTGGACGGCGCTCACCGCCGGGTCTTCGCCGACCCAGCCGCCGGAGTTGTGGGCCAAAGCGATGCGCGCGCCGGGCACCTGGCGGGGGCCGGCATCGCCGCGCAGTTGCAGCGTCAGTTCGATCAGTTGCGCGACGCCGGTGGCGCCCACCGGATGGCCGCGCGAGTTGAGGCCGCCGCTGGTGTTGACCGGCAGCCGGCCACCGAGGGCGGTGGCGCGCTCGGCCACCAGCCTGGCGACTTCGCCCTCGCCGCACAGGCGCAGCTCGCGGTAGTGCATCAGTTCGGCCGGCGAGACGGCGTCGTGCACCTCGGCGAGATCGAGGTCGGACGGCCCGATGCCGGCCTGCGCATAGGCCTTGTCGGCGGCCACCGTCGGCCCTGGCAACGCGCCGTGCTCCAGCCGCCACGGCGACGACGCCAGCGCGCTGGCGCGCACCCGCACGCTGCCGCGACCGGGCTTGCGCGAAAGCACCACGGCGGCGGCGCCGTCGGAGATCGCGCTGCACATCAGCAGGCGGATCGGGTCGGCGATCATGCGTGAGGCCCGCACCTGCTCCATGCTGATCGGCTTGCGGTACTGCGCGATCGGGTTGCTGGCCGCGTGGTCGTGGTTCTTCATGGTGACCCACTCGAAGGCCTCGGCGCCCACGTCTTCCTCGGCCATCATCTCCTTCACGCGGATGGCGTCCACGGCCACGAACTGCAGGCCGATGTTGCCCATCACCTCGGTGTCGGCCGAATTGGCCAGCGCCGCCAGCGTGCGGCCGGTGTCGCCGACGAACATCTTCTCGGCGCCCACCACCAGCACGGTGTCGTAGTTGCCGCTGGCGATGCCCATGCAGGCCAGGTGCACCGCGGTGCTGCCGCTGGCGCAGGCATTCTCCACGTTCATGACCGGCGTGCCGCCCAGGCCGATGCCGCGCAGCCAGGTCTCGCCGCGGACCGACTCCTGGCCGTTCAGCAGGCCGCTGTAGGCGTTGGCGCAGATGGCAGCGTCGATGTCCTTCACGGTGATGCCGGCATCGTCGAGCGCGGCCAGCGCCGCGGTGGCCGCCAGCGTCTTGAGCGACTGGTCGGGGAACCGGCCGAACGGGTGGTAGCCCACGCCGGTGATATAGACGTCCTGGCCTTTCATTTGGCCTCCTGGTAGCTGCGTTCGTCGGGAACGCTGTTGCGGATGAATTCGACGATCTGCGTGAGCGTGGTGCCAGGCGTGAAGACGCCCTGCACGCCCATCTGGTTCAGCTCGGAGCGGGCGGCGTCCTGCACGATGCCGCCCACCACCAGCACCACGTCGTCGATCTGCTGCGCGCGCAGGGCTTCCCGCACCCGCCTGGTGAGCGGCACGACCGCGCCACTGAGGATCGACAGGCCGAGCACGTCGGCGTCTTCCTCCATCACGATGCGGGCGATGTCTTCCGGGCTGCGGCGCAGCCCGGCGTAGATCACCTCCATGCCGGCGTCGCGCAGCGCCTGCGCGATCACCTTCACGCCGCGGTCGTGGCCGTCGAGGCCCACCTTGGTCAGCACCACCCGGATGGGCCGCTTGCCGGCGGCGCGCGGCGCGCTGTTGTCTTGAACGGGTTGCATCAGAACCTCACTGACTCGGGAACGTAGACGCCGAACACCTCGCGCCAGACGTCGGCGATCTCGCCGATGGTGGCGTACACCTTCACGCATGCGACGACGGCCGGCATCACGTTGCCGCCGGTCTTGCAGACCTCGTGCAGGTCGGCCAGGGTCCGGATCACGGCCGCGCCGTCGCGGCGCTCGCGCACCGCCTTCAGCTTGGCCACCTGGCGCTCGGCGGCACCCGGGTCGAGCTTGAAGGTGGGGACGGGCTGGGTTTCGTCGGACTGGAAGCGGTTCACGCCCACCACCACCTGCTCGCCGCTTTCGATGGCGCAGGCCTCGCGGTAGGCGCCCTTGGCCAGCGCGCGCTGGTAGAAGCCGTCGTGCACGGCGGCCAATGCGCCGCCCATGCTGTCGACCTGGCGGATGATGGCGTCGATCTCACGCTCGTAAGTCAGCGTCAGGTGCTCGACGTAGTAGGAGCCCCCGAGCGGATCCACCGTGTCGGGAATGCCGCTCTCGTAGCCGATGATCTGGTTGGCGCGGATCGAGGTGCGGGCCGCTTCCTGGGTCGGGATGCCCAGCGCTTCGTCGAAGGATGCGGTGCGGGTCTGCTCGCAGCCGCCCAGGATCTGCGCCAGCGCCTGCAGCGTGATGCGGGCGATGTTGTTCAGCGGCTGCTGCGCCGTCAGCGGCCGGCCGGAGGTGGCGGCGTGCAGGCGGAAGTGCTGGGCCCGCTCGGTGGTGCCGCCGAAGCGCTCGCGCACCAGCCGCGTCCAGACCTTGCGCACCGCCCGGTACTTGGCCACCTCCTCGAAGAAGTCCATCTCGGTGCAGAAGTGCAGCTCCAGCACGTGGCCGAAGTCGTCGATCTTCATGCCGCGCGCCAGGCAACTCTCGACGTAGGTGATGGCGTTGCAGATGGTGAAGGCCGCCTCCTGAACGCAGGTGGCGCCGGCCTGCTTCATGTGCGAGCCGGAGACCGAAATCGGCAGCCACTCGGGGGCTGCCGTGCGGCAGTGTTCGATCATGTCGGTGGTGAGCTTCACCGCCGCCTCGATCGGCAGGAACTGGGTGCCGCGCGCCACGTATTCCTTGATCGGGTCGTTCTGCAATTGCACGATGCAGTCGCCGGTGGGCGTGCCGCGCTTCTCGTACAGCGCCAGCAGCCAGGCGCAGACGACGGGACCGATGGCATTGGCGGTGGAGAAGATGTGGCCCACCTTGTCGAGCGGGATGCCGTCGAACACGCGCTCCACGTCGTCCAGCGATGTGAGCGCGACGCCGATCTGCCCGACCTCGTCGCGCGCCATGGCGTGGTCGGAGTCGTAGCCGATCTGGGTCGGCAGGTCCAGCGCGATCGAGATGCCGCCGGTGCTGCCCTGCGACATCAGGTAGCGGTAACGCTGGTTGGCTTCCTCGGCGGAGCCGAAGCCGGCGTACATCTCCATCTTCCACAGCTGGCTGCGGTAGCCGCCGGGCGTGAAGCCGCGGGTATAGGGCTGCTGGCCGGGGTAGCCCACGTCGCGCCGGTAGTCCCAGCCTTCGCGCTGCAGGTGTTCGGGCGTGTAGAGCGCCTCCACCGGGATGCCGCTGGAGCTTTCGAACGACTTCTTGCGCGACTCGCGCAGTTCGTCGCTGTTCTGCTCCAGCCAGGTGTCGTAGTTCTCGGCGGGCGCCTGGGGCTGCCGCGCGGGTTGCTTGCTTTGCATGTCGTGGTTCCTTGGGGCGCTCATTCCGGCGACATGCCGGCGCCCTTGATCAGTTGTTCCATGCGGGCGTAGTCGCGCTTGTGGATGGCCCCGAACTCCTCGCTGCCGTATTGGCGCGGCACGAAGCCGGTCTCGAAGATCCTGGCCTGGACGTCGGGCCGGCTCATGATCTTCACGATCTCGGTGCTCAGGCGCTGCACCACTTCCCTGGGCGTACCCGCGGGCGCGAAGAAGCCGGCCCAGGTCTCGTGCTCCATCGGCAGGCCGGCCTCGGCCATGGTGGGCACGCTGGTGTCGAGCTTGTTGCGGTGGTTGCTCGTGATCGCCAGCGGTCGCAGCTTGCCGGCCTTGATCAGCGGCAGGCTGGTCCCCAGCGGGTCGCACACCAGCTCGATGCGGTCACCGGCCAGGTCGGTCAGGGACTGCGGCGAACCCTTGTACGCGATCTTGGTGATGTTCACGCCGGCCGCGGTGTTGAACATCTCCCCGCACAGCAGCGCGGCGCTGGTGCCGAAGCCGTAGCTGAGTTTGCCCGGATTGGCCCTGGCCGCGGCGATCAGGTCCTTCACCGAGTGGAAGTTCGAATTGGCCGACACCATCAGCGCGAAATCGATCGTGCCCAGCATCGCCAGCGGCGTGAATTCCTTGAACGGCTCCAGGCCGGCGGCGCTCTTGTACAGGAACTTGTTGGCCGCCAGCGTGGTGGAGGAACCGACCACGATGGTGTAGCCGTCCGGCGCCGCCTTGGACGCTTCGCCGATGCCGATCACGCCGTTGGCGCCGACCTTGTTGTCGATGATGATGGACTGGCCGAGCGCCTCGCCCAGGTATTGCGCCACCACGCGGGCCGCGACGTCGGTGCCGCCGCCGGCCGCCAGCGGGACGATCATGCGGATCGGTTTGGTGGGCCAGGCCTGTGCCTGCGCGAGGCCCGCCGAGGCGGCGACGGCCAGCGCCAGCAGGCCTGGTGCCGCGCGGCGGAGGAAGGTAAAACGGTTCATGTTGTTGTCTCCTGGGGTCCGGGGCTACTTGCTCACCTGGAAATTGGCGTCCTTGACGGTCTTGGCCCAGCGCGCGGTGTCGGCAACGATGCGTTTCGCGAACTGCTCCTGCGTGTCGGGCAGCGGGTCGTACGAGAGGTCCGCCAGCTTGGCCCGGGCCTCCGGCGTGGCGAAGATGCGGTTCACCTCGCGGTGCAGCTGGTCGACGATGGCCTTGGGCGTGCCGACCGGGGCGAACACGCCGATCCAGGTCTCGACCTGGTAGTCCTTCAGCCCCGCCTCCTGCAGCGTCGGCAGGTCGGGGAAGACGCTTGAGCGGCGCGACGAGGTCACGGCCAGCGGGCGGATCTTGCCGGCCTTGATGTGCTGCACGCCGAGGAAGGGATCGAAGATCACCTCCACTTCCTTGCCCAGCATCGCGGTCACCTGCGGCGCCGTGCCCTTGTACGGGATGGCCTGCAGGTTGGTGCCGCTGATGTGCTTGAACATCTCGCCGGCCAGGTGGGTGAAGGTGGAGCCGGCGGCGTAATTCAGCTTGCCCGGGTTGGCCTTGGCATAGGCGACCAGCTCCGCCACGTTGTTGATCGGCAGCTCCGGCTGCACCCCCAGCACGCAGCCGACGCTGGCGATGTTGGCCACCGGGATCAGGTCCTTGATCGGGTCGAAGGGCAGCTTGTACAGCGCCGGGTTCATCGCGATCGGGCTGGAGGGAATGACGGCCAGCGTGTAGCCGTCCGGCGTGGCCTTCACCACCTGCTCGGTGCCCAGGATGCCGTCCGCGCCCTGGCGGTTGTCCACCACGAAGGCCTGCCCGGTGCTCCGGGTGAGCTGCTCGGCCAGGATGCGCGCCAGGATGTCGGTGCCGGAGCCGGCCGAGAACGGCACGATGAGTTTCACCGGTCGGGTCGGCCAGGCCTGTGCCTGCGCGGCGGGCGCCAGCAAGGCGCCGGCTGCCAGCGCGCCGGCCAGCAGCAGGCCGCGGCGGCGCGCGGCGAAGAACGTTGTCGTCATGGTCTTGTCTCCTTCGGTTGTTCGGGGGTTGCGGCCGGCGCGGGCGGCAGCACGGCGTCGACCAGCTGGCGGGCGGCGGCAAGCGGGTCGCCGTGCTCGCCATCGAGCTCGGCCTGCAGCCGCTGCGCGAGGCCCAGGGCGTCCATGCGCTCCTGCAGGCGGCGCTGCGCCACCTCGCGGAAATACGACTGCATGCGGCGCAGGTCGTGCAGCCGGTTCAGCGCGGCGAAGCGGCCCTGGCGCTCCAGCACCTCGCGGTGCTCACGCAGGCGGGCGCACAACTCGTCCACGCCCTGGCCGGTGAGGGCGACCGTGGCCAGCACCGGCGGGTGCCAGTGCAAGTCGCCGCCGGGCAGTTCGTTCAAGCCTTCGCGCATGTGCGCTTCGCGCTCCGACAACAGCAGCGCCTGCTGCAGCGAAGCCAGCGCGTCATCGGCGCCAGGGCGGTCGGCCTTGTTCACCACCAGCACGTCGGCCACTTCCATCACGCCGGCCTTCTGCGCCTGCACGTCGTCGCCCAGGCCGGGCGCGTTGACCAGCACCAGGCTGTGCGCCACCTGCAGGATGCCCAGCTCGGACTGGCCGGCGCCCACGGTTTCGACCAGCACGATCTCGTGTCCGGCCGCCGCCGCCACGCGGACCAGGTCGGCGACGCAGGTGGCCAGCCCGCCCTGGCCGCCGCGGGTGGCGATGCTGCGAAAGAAGACGCGCGCATGCTGCTCGCCCGCGGCGTCGCGGATGCGGTCGCCCAGCAGGGCGCCGCCGGTGATGGGGCTGGACGGGTCCACCGCCAGCACGGCGACGCGCACGCCGTTCCCGGCCAGCCGGCGCGCCAGGTGCGGCACCAGCGAGCTCTTGCCGGCGCCGCCGACACCCGTGATGCCTATCACCCAGGGATGCGGCGACTGCGCGTAGACCTGCTCCAGCAAGGCCGGCGCCGGCGCGGCTTCGCTTTCCACCCAGGAGATGGCGCGCGACAAGGCACGCGGGTGCCCTGCACGCAGGTCCTGGAACACGCGGTCCGCTTCGGCGTTTCTCACCATGCGGCCTCCAGCAGGGCCAGCACCTCGGCCTCGGTGGCCAGGCGCGGGTTGAAGTACAGGCCGCGGTCCGACATCGCGCCGCGCGCCAGTTGCGGCAGCAGCGCGCGTTCCAGGCCGGCGGCGCCCAGCTGGCGCGGCACGCCGATCGCGAGCTGCAGCGCCTCGACCGCGGCGATGGCGGCATCGGCGGCCTGCAGCGGCGCCAGGCCGCGCGTGTCCGCACCCAGCGCCTGCGCCGCCAGCGCCAGGTGCTCGCTGGCTGCTTCGCGGTTGAAGCGCATCGCGTGCGGCAGCAGGATGGAATTGGCGACGCCGTGCGGCAGCCCGCCGAGCGAGCCGAGGCCGTGGCAGACACCATGGTGGATGCCGACCCGCGCATTGCTGATCACCAGCCCGCTCAGGTAGGCGCCGACCAGGGCCTGCTCTCGCGCTGCTTCATCACCCGGCTGCGCCACCACCCGCGGCAGCGCGGTGCGCAGCAACCGGATGCCTTGCAGCGCCAGCCCTTCGGAAATCGGGTTGCGCACCCGCGAGTACATGCCCTCGATGCAGTGGGCCAGCGCGTTCATGCCGGTGCTGGCGAACAGGCTGGCCGGCACGTCGGCGGTCGCGGCGGCATCCAGCACGATCAGCCGCGGCACCACGCCCGGGTCCCAGAACACCAGCTTGTGGCCGTCGCGGTCGCGGATGCCCAGGCCCGGCGTCACTTCGGCGGCCGACAGCGTGGTCGGCACCGCGATGATCGGCAGCTTGGGCGCGTGCAGCACCTTCTGCACGTAGCGGTCCGGCGGATGGAAGACGTTGGCGTGGTCGGCCAGCGTGCCGCCCTCGGCCAGCAGGATGGCCGCGGCCTTGGCGCTGTCGGAGGCGCTGCCGCCGCCGATCGCCACGAAGCCATCGATGCGTTGCTCGTGCGCCAGCGCCGCGAGAGCCGCCACGGTGTCCACGCCGGAGTGCTGCGGGATCTCGCTCCATTCCGCGGCGATGAGGCTGCCGAGCGCGGCACGCACGGCGCGGGCGGCGGCGCCCTGCCCCGAGCGGCCGCCGCTCACCAGCAGCAGCCGGCGCGCGCCTATGGCCTGCACTTCTTCCGGCAGCGCCGCGATGGCACCGGGGCGGCAGACCAGCTTGCTGCGGGCGCTGAGGAACTGGAAGCCGGGTGGGATCTGCATGCGGATTCCTTCGTCAGGCGGCCGAGCGCACATGCGGCCGCAGGTGGCGGTCGACCGCGTTGCGCAGCAGGTTCACGTAGTCCTGCTGGCGCGCGCGCATCTCGCGGGCCCAGCCGCCGATGCCCACCGCCAGCGGCAGGCCGCTCAGTTCCACCGGCAGCAGCATGGCGACCAGGCCGGCGCCGGGCGTCACGCCGCGCAGCACCACCGCGTAGCCGCGGGCCCGGATGCCGGAGAGTTCGCGCTGCAGGGCAGCCAGGCTGACGCGGCCTTCCTCGTTGGCGAGCGGGCCGTCGTTGTGCCGCATCACCAGTTGCCGTATCTTGTCTTCGGGCATGGTGGAGAGCAGCACCCGGCCGAGGCCGGACGCGACCAGTGGCCGCATGGTGCCTGGGCCCACGTGCATGCGCATGGTGGTGGTGGCGGGCACGACGTGCAGGTACTGCGCCTGGTCGCGGGTGGGTGCGGCCAGGATGATGGTCTCGCCGGTGGCCTCGCCCAGCTCCGCCATCATGCGCATCACCGCCGCATTGGGGGCGAGCAGCGGCTCGATCCAGGCGCCGAGCACGGTGACGCGCGGCGTCGGGAAGTAGCTGCGCTGGTCGGCGCCGTGGCGCAGGTAGCCGCATTCGAGCAGGTTGGCCAGCAGCATCGAGGTGCTGGACACCGGGTAGCCCAGCTCGCGCGCGACTTCGCCCACTGAAGCTTCGCGCTGCAGGCGGTCGAACAGTTCGAGCACCTCCAGCACGCGGACGGCGGACTTCACGACACGGGGCATCTTGTCTCCTGGAGCCGATCGGCACTGCGCCGGCCCCGGGGTCCAATGTAGTGAACCAGCCGCCGGACAGCTACAGATGCGGAATGCAAATTCACGTATGCGATGGGAATGGCCGGAATCCGGGGTTTACCCGCATCGAACGCGAGGCCGGCCGGGCCGAGCATCACTGCGATGCAAGGAGGCCAGCAATGAACTCATCTTTTTCGCGGCGGGTGCGCGCCGGCGAGCGCCTGCACGGCTCGTTCGCCTTCCTGCCCAGCCCGGGCGCGGTGGAGATCCTGGGCCGCGCCGGCCTGGACTTCGTCATCATCGACCAGGAGCACAGCCGCAAGGGCTGGGACGTGGTCGAGAACATGGTGCGCGCGGCCGACGCCGCCGGCATCGCGGCCCTGGTGCGGGTCGCCTGGAACGAGGAGAAGGAGATCCTGCACGCGCTGGAAACCGGTGCCGCCGGCATCGTGCTGCCTTTCGTGGAAAGCGCGGACGACGTGAAACGCGCCGCCGCCGCCCTGCGCTATGCGCCCGAGGGAACGCGCGGCACCTGCACGCAGACCCGCGCCGCCGGCTACGGCGCCAACAAGCAGGGCTTCGTCGCTTACGCCCGCCAGTGCAACCGCGAGCTGCTCCTGGTCGGCCAGATCGAAAGCCGCAAGGGGCTGGAGAACATCGAAGCGATCGCCGGGGTCGAAGACGGGTTGGACGTGGTGTTCCTGGGCCGCTCGGACCTGGCCTCGGACCTGGGCAAGCCCGGCCAGACCGCCGACCCGGAAGTGGAAGCGGCCAGCCAGCGCATCGTCGACGCGGCGAGGGCGGCCGGCAAGGTGTCGGGGTTGGCGCACTACGAGGCGGCCGAATGCGCCGCCTGGGGCGCGCGCGGCTGCCGCTTCTTTGCGCTGGCCAGCGAGAGCGGCTTCCTGCTGCGCAGCGTGGCGGCCTTCCGCGCCGAGGCGGACGCCGCCTTCGGCGCGGCCCCTGCGCCGCGCGGCGGCTAAAGCCGCGCGGCTGGGGCCAGGCTCAGCGAGAGGGCGTGGCCGGAACGACGATCACGTTATCGCCGGTCCTGCCGGTCTTGCCCGTGGCGCCGGTGTCACCCGTCGCTCCGGTGTAGCCGGTGGCACCCGTGCTGCCGGTCGCGCCGGTGCTGCCCGTGCTACCCGTGCTGCCCGTGCTGCCGGTATTGCCCATGCTGCCGGTCGAACCCGTGTCGCCGGTGGCGCCGGTTGCTCCGGGGGTGCCAGGAGCGCCGGCGGGACCGGGGACCGCGATGACCGTCGGAGGCGTCGCCACCGGTGCGGGAGCGACGACAACTTCACGCTGGCAACCGACCAATGCCGTCGCCGCCAGGACCATGGATAAAGCAAAAACGTATTTCATTTGTTCCCTGTCTTTGTGGAGAAAACCGCGGGCCTGGACAACGATTTGGCTCAGGCGCGGTTCACCAGGGGACCTTATGCGCCGCCGCCCCCGCCTTCTGTACGCTGGCGCACCCCGGCGCGACCGCTGGCGCGATTGGCGGCTTCGGCCTACAGGGCGCGGCGAAGCGCTTAGACTTGGCGCGATCAGGCAGCAACAGGGACGGCAGCGATGGGCGCACAGTGGAAGGCAAAGGGCAAGGCGCAGGCCGCCGACGCCAGGGGCAAGTTGTTCGGCCGGCTGGCCAAGGACATCATGGTGGCGGCGCGCGGCGGGGCCGACCCGTCCAGCAATTCGCGGCTGCGGCTGGTGGTCGAGCAGGCCCGCAAGGTGTCCATGCCCAAGGAGACGCTGGAGCGGGCCATCAAGAAGGGCGCCGGCCTGACGGGCGAGACGGTCCACTTCGAACACGTGATCTATGAAGGCTTCGCGCCGCATCGCGTGCCGCTGATGGTCGAGTGCCTCACCGACAACGTGAACCGCACCGCGCCGGAAATGCGGGTGCTGTTCCGCAAGGGCCAGCTCGGCACCTCGGGCTCGGTGGCCTGGGATTTCGACCACGTGGGCATGATCGAAGCCGAGCCGACGGCGGCCGGCGCCGATCCCGAACTCGCGGCCATCGAAGCCGGCGCGCAAGACCTCGAGCCAGGCGACGAGGAAGGAACCACGCTGTTCCTGACCGACGCCACCGACCTCGACCTGGTCAGCCGCGCCTTGCCGGCCCAGGGCTTCACCGTGCTGTCGGCCAAGCTGGGCTACAAGGCCAGGAACCCGGTCGACGCGGCCAGCCTCGCCCCCGAGGCGCTGGCGGAGGTGGAGGCCTTCCTGGCCGCCATCGATGCGCACGACGACGTGCAGAACGTGTTCGTCGGCCTGGCCGGATAGGCGTCAAGCCCGCCGCAACACCCACCGGAACAGCACCACCTGCGCCACCAGCCCGCAGAGGGCCCACGCGAGCATCAGCAGCGCCAGGTTCACCGGGCCGTCATGGGACATCAGGCCGACGGCAAAACCGCCCAGCGCACCCGCCAGTTGCTGCAGCACGCCGGCGAACGCCGCGGCCGACCCGGCCAGGGCGGGCAGCAGGCCCACCGTGCCCGCCAGCGCGGGCGGCACCAGCAGGCCGTGGCCGATGCCCAGCAACACCAGCGGCAGGGCGAAGAACAGCGGCGTGTGCAGGCCGGCCAGGCCCAGCACCAGCAACAGCGACAGGCCGCCCAGCGTCAAGGCCTGGCCGCCGAACATGATCGCGCGGTCGCCGAAGCGGCGGATCAGCCGCATCGTCAGCAGGTTGCCGAGGATGTAGGCGCCGGGGACGCACATGATGTACCAGCCGACCTTGTCCGGCGTGATGCCGTAGCCCTTGAGCACGATAGTGGCGCCGGCCAGGAAGGTGTAGAAGGTCGCGGTGGTCATGGCGATCACGGCGACGAACAGCAGGTAGGCCGGCTCCCGCAGCAGCCGTCCATAGCTGGCAGCCAGCAAGGCCCAGCCGCCGCCCCGCGGTTGCGCCTGCGGCGCCCGGTCCGGCAGGCCGCGCCAGGCGGCGAGCCACAGCAGGCCGGCGAGCGCCGCGAGCAGCACGAAGTTGGCCTGCCAGCCAAGCGACACGTGCAACTGGCCGCCGACCAGGGTCGCGGTCGGCGGAATGAGGCCCATCGCCATGCCGACCAGCGCCATCATGCGGGTGCGCTCCGGGCCGGTGAACAGGTCCTGGATCAAGGCGCGGCCGATCACCATGCCGGCTGCGCTGCCGGCGCCCTGGATCACGCGGGCCAGCGTCAGCACGCCGAGGCCGGGCGCGAACACGGCCAGCAGCGAACCGGCCAAGGTCAGCGCCAGGCCGAACAGCAGCACGGGCTTGCGGCCGATGCGGTCCGACAGCGGCCCGTACACCAGTTGCAGGCCGCCGTAGGCGGCGACGAAGCCGCTGAAGGTGAGCTGCACGCTGGCCTGGCTGGCACCGAAGGTCGCGGGCCAGTCCTGCATGGACGGCAGGCAGATCGTCATGGCCAGCAAGCCGAAGGCGAGCTGGGCGACCACGTTGGCGGTCAGCCAGCCGTGCCGCGCCGGCACGGCGCGCGCGTCGTCCGCCACCGATCAGGCCTGCTTCGCTTCGAGCAGCTTGACCAGCGCCCACAGCACGTTGTTGGCCGGCGTGGTGATGCCCAGCGCCTGGCCGCGGCGCACGATCAGGCCGTTGAGGTAGTCGATCTCGGTGGGCTTGTGGCGCGCCAGGTCCTGTGCGGTGGACGCGTACTGGCCGGGCATGGCTTCGATCAGCTTGCGGCAGGCGGCGCCCATGTCGCCCGGCACCACCACGCCCTCGGCCTGCGCCACCGACAGGCATTCGGCAACCACGTCGGCCATCAGATGCGGCACGCCCGGGCCCTGCACCGCCTTGCCGTAGGGCAGCTGGGTGATGGCGGAGACGGCATTGAAGGCGCAGTTGAGCACCAGCTTGGCCCACAGGGCCCCGCGCACGTTGTCCGAGAGCTCCGTCGGCACGCCGGCGGCGATCAATGCCTGGGCGACGGCCGCGCTGGCGGCCGCGGGCTCGATCACCAGGTCGCCCCGGCCCTTGTGCCGCAGGTGGCCCGGCCCGGCCATTTCCGAGGCCACGTAGACCACGGCGGCGGCGACCTGCACGCCCGGCAGCACGGCGCGCAGGCGCTCGGCGTTGTCCACGCCGTTCTGCAGCGTCAGCACCAGGGCGCCCGACGCCAGGTGCGGCCGGATCTGGGCGCCGGCCGCCTCGGTGTCCATGGACTTCACGCTGAACAGCACCAGGTCGGCGCCGGCCACGGCGGCCGGGTCGCTGCCGGCGCTCAGCTTCACGCGCTCATCGAAGTTCACGGTTTCCATCCGCAGGCCGTCGCGGGCGATGGCTTCCGCGTGCTGCGGCCGGGCGATGAGGGTGACGGCATGGCCGGCGCGCGCCAGCATGCCGCCGAAGTAGCAGCCGACGGCGCCAGCGCCCATGACGGCAACTTTGAGGAGGGGAAGGGACATAGGGGCTCCATCATGGCGCAAGACCGGTGCCCGAGCGTTTGGCCCTGTCAGCCGGGCACGGACAAGGCAGGTCGGTGCGCGCCGACCTAGCGGCGCGCGGCCCAACTCCAAGCTGGAGCCCGGGCGAATGACGCTCATGACCAATCAAAGGAGACCACTGCAATGACAGCCAAGAATCCGAGCAATGCCGATCCCATCTCAGGCGCACCCGGTGCGCATCCGGTCGGAACCGGGGCGGGGGCGGCGGCCGGCGCTGCGGCAGGCGCAGCGATCGGCTCCGTGGCCGGCCCGGTCGGCACCGTGATCGGCGGCGCAGCCGGCGCGATTGCGGGCGGCCTGGGCGGCAAGGCAGCTGCCGAGGGCGTGAACCCCACGACCGAAGACAGGTACTGGCGCGACAACTACAACAAGTCGCCCAGCTACAAGCCCGGCTACACCTACGACGACTATGCGCCGGCCTACCGCACCGGCTACACCGGCTGGGAGCGCGCCCGCGCCTCCGGCGAGACCTGGGACAGCTACGAGCCCAAGCTGCGCACCGAATACGAGCGTGCCAAGGGCGCATCGCGCCTGAACTGGGAAGAGGCGAAGGGCCACGCCCGCGATGCCTGGCACCGCGTCGAGCGCGCCATCCCCGGTGACTCGGACAAGGACGGCCGCTAAGCGCGCTGGCCGATCCGCAAAGGGCCCCGCCTGGGGCCCTTTTTTTTCGGCCGCAGGCCCAGTTCGTCGCAGCCAGCCGCAGCCTGTCGCAATGCTGTCACACAGGCAGTGCACCATTCCTAGGATGGCCAGCATGCACCCCGCTTCCACCCTCATCGCCCAGCACGAACCACGCGCCGCCGCTGCGCTGCAAGCTTGCGTCGCCGGCTCCCCGCGGCTGCGGCTGGCCGGCAGCTGCAGCGACGGCGCCAGCGCGCTGCGCCGGATCGAGGAAGAAGAGCCGGAACTGGTCTGCCTCGACGTGCGCCTGCCCGGCCTGCCGGTGCTGCTGCAGGCCCTGTGCGCCGACCATCCCGGAATCGCCGTACTGCTGACGGCGTCCGAGCAGGACCCGGCCTGGGCCATGCTGGAGTTGCACGCGGTTGACCCGCTGCCCCTGCCGGTGACCCGGCCGCGCTTCCAGGACTGCATGGAAGAGGCGCTGCGGCTGCGCGATCCCTCGCTGTGCGCGCGTGCCCTGCAACAGCTGGCGCGGGCCCGCGCGCCGCACGAGATCCTGGTGCACGACCGCGGTGCCGTGGTGCCGCTGGCGGTGGGCGACATCGAATCGCTGCAGTCCGAGCAGGGTTCCACGCTGGTGGCCGGCGCCGGCGGCCGCTACCTGGTGAAGCTGTCGCTGGCCGGCTTCGAGCGGGTGCTGGACCGGCAACGGTTCTTCAAGCTGCACCGCCGCTGCATCGTCAACCGGGAGCACATCCTGCACCTGGACGGCAGGGACCCACGCCGGATCGCGGTGCGCATGCGCAGCGGCGCCTGGCTGGTGGCGGACCCCGAGGCGGCAGCCCGGATGCGCGCCCGGACGCACTGAGGACATTCCCCCAAAGGGGAGGGATGGCGGCGTACCTAGAATACGCCGCATGCAGAACGACACCAATCCCCTGCTCCGTCCCTGGACGGCCCCTTATGGCCTGCCGCCTTTCGCCGAGGTGCAGCCGGCCCACTTCGAGCCGGCGCTGACGCAGGCGATGCGACGGCAGCGCGAAGAGCTGGACGCGATTGCCGCCAACCCGGAAGCGCCAGGCTTCGACAACACGCTGGCGGCCTTCGACCGCTGCGGCCGCATCTTCGGCAGCATCAACATGCTGTTCCACAACCTGTGCGCTTCCGAGACCTCGCCGGCGCTGCAGGAAGTCCAGCGCCAGATGGCGCCGGCGCTGGCGGCGCACGAAAGCGCCATCTACATGCATGCCGGCCTGTTCCAGCGCGTGGCCGGGCTGCACGAAAAGCGCGCCACGCTCGGACTCAGCCAGGAGCAGCTGCGGCTGCTGGAGCGGGTGCACCTGAACTTCGTGCGCGCCGGTGCCATGCTGGCGCCCGCGGCGCAGCAACGCTATGCGCAGGTGATGCAGGAGCTGGCCGCGCTCAACACCGCTTTCGCCCAGAACGTGCTGCACGACGAATCGACCTGGGCCCTGATGCTGCCGGACGAGGCCGCGCTGGCCGGCCTGCCGGAGTCGGTGCGTTCCGCGGCGAAGACGGCGGCGGCGCAGCGCGGGCTGGGCGATGGCTACGCCATCACCCTGGGACGTTCCTCCATCGTTCCCTTCCTCACCCTGTCCGAGCGGCGCGACCTGCGCGAGCAGGCCTGGCGCGCCTGGGTCTCGCGCGGCGAACATGCGGGCGAGCACGACAACCGGCCGCTGATCGGCCGCATCCTCGTGCTGCGCCAGGAGCAGGCGCGGCTGCACGGCTACCAAACCTTCGCCGACTACGCGCTGGTCGACCGCATGGCGCGTACGCCGCAGGCGGTGGACAAGCTGCTGGACGACGTCTGGGACCGCGCCAAGCCGGTGCTGGAGCGCGAGCGCGCCGCCTTGCAGGAGGCGCAGCGGGCCGAGGGCAACGCCGACCCCATCGAGGCCTGGGACTGGCGCTACTGGGCGGAGAAGGTGCGCCAGCGCAGCTACGCCGTCGACGACAACGAGGTCAAGCCCTACTTCCCGCTGGACGCGATGGTGCTGGCCGCGTTCGACTGCGCCAGCCGCCTGTTCGGCCTGAAATTCACGCCGCGGCCCGACATCGCGCTGTACCACCCCGACGCCCGCGCCTACGAAGTTCACGACGCGCAGCAGCGGGCCGTGGGCCTGTTCATCCAGGACAACTTCGCCCGTCCCAGCAAGCGCAGCGGTGCCTGGATGAGCAGCCTGGCCGTGCAGCACCGCAACGGGGACAACGTGCTTCCGGTGATCCTGAACAACAACAACAACGCCAAGGCCAGCCCCACCCTCCTGAGCTTCGACGACGTCCGCACCGTGTTCCACGAGTTCGGCCACGGCCTGCACGGTCTGCTGTCCAACGTGACCTACCAGCAGCTGTCCGGCACCAACGTCCTGCAGGATTACGTGGAGCTGCCTTCGCAGCTGTTCGAGCACTGGATGTCCGAGCCCGAGGTGCTGCGCAAGCACGCGCGCCACGCGGCCACCGGCGAGCCGATTCCCGACGCGCTGATCGCCAAGCTGCAGGTGGCCCGCCGCTTCGGCCAGGGCTACGACACGGTGCGCTACACGGCGAGCGCGCTGGCCGACATGGCGGTGCACCGGCACCCGGACCCGGCCAGCGTGGGCGACTGGTCCGCGTTCGAAGCGCAGTTCCTGCAGGAGCGGGGCCTGCCCGCGGCCACCGGCCTGATGCACCGCCTGACCCACTTCCAGCACCTGTTCAACGGCGACAGCTACGCCGCCGGCTACTACGTGTACCTGTGGGCCGAAGTGCTGGACGCCGATGCCTATGGCGCCTTCCGCGAAGCCGGCAGCCCGTTCGCGCCGGAGGTGGCGTCGCGGCTGCTGCGCTGCATCTACTCCGCCGGCAACAGCGTGGAGCCGGCCGAGGCCTTCCGCGCCTTCCGCGGCCGCGACCCCGAGCTCACGCCGCTGCTGCAGAAGAAGGGACTGGTGCCCGCGTGAGCACCGCCGGCCCGCAGTTCTGGCTGATGAAGTCCGAGCCGCAGGAAGTCTCGGTCGACGACGCCCTGGCCGCGCCGAAATCCACGGTGCCGTGGACCGGCGTGCGCAACTACCAGGCGCGCAACTTCATGCGCGATGCCATGCGCGTCGGTAACGGCGTGCTGTTCTACCACTCCAGCTGCGCCGAGCCCGGCATCGTCGGCATCGGCGAGGTGGCGTCGGGGCCCTACCCTGACCCGACCCAGTTCGACAGGAAGTCGCACTACCACGACCCGGCGTCGAAACCGGAGGCGCCGCGCTGGCAACTGGTCGACGTGAAGGTGCTGCGCAAGACGCGCAACCTCACGCTGCCGGAACTGCGCGCCGACCCGGCGCTGGCCGACCTGGTGGTGCTGAAGAAGGGCAACCGGCTGTCGATCACGCCGGTGGAGCCCAGGCACTGGCGCCTGATCCTGAAGAGACTGGACACCTGATGGTCATCCCGAACCCCCTGGCCAGCCGGCGCGGCCGCCTGTTCGCCTTCTTCTGCCTGTACATCACGGAAGGCATCCCGCTCGGCTTCGCCGCCACGGCCATCGCAACGCAGCTGCGGCGGCAGGGCATAGGGCCGGCGGAGATCGGGGCCTTCGTCGCCTCGTTCTACCTGCCCTGGGCCTTCAAGTGGGCGGTGGGGCCCTTCGTGGACGTCTACCGCTCCAAGCGCTGGGGCCACCGGCGCGGCTGGATCCTGTTCACGCAGATCGTGATGGTGCTGACCATCCTGGTGCTGATCCCGGTGCCGCTGCCCTCGGGCCTGGGCCTGTTCACCGCCATCCTGCTGGTGCACAACACCTTCGGCGCGATCCAGGACGTCGCGATCGATTCGCTGGCCGTCAACACGCTGTCCGAGCAGGAACGCGGGCTGGCCAACGGCCTGATGTTCGCCGGCGCCTCGATCGGCCAGGCCATCGGCGGCAGTGGCGTGCTGTTCGCCATGGGCTTCATCGGCTTCGACTGGAGCTTCGTGGTGGTGGCGGCGGCGCTGGCGATGGTCACGCTGTTCGTCGTGCTGCCGATGCGCGAGCCGCCCGAGCCGCACGTGGAGCCCCCGGTGGAAGGCCGCATGCGCAAGGCCGCCGCCGAGATGCGCGAATTCGCGGTGCAGTCGTTCCGCTCCTTCCTGGGCACCAAGGGCGCCTTCCGCGGCGTGTTCTTCGCGCTGCTGCCGGCCGGGGCCATGTCGCTCGGGCTCGCGCTGCAGTCCAACCTGGGGGTGGAATTCGGCATGGACGACGACGAGGTCGGCCTGCTCAATCTCTGGTCGTCGATCGTCTCGGCGCTGTGCATGGTGCTGGGCGGCTGGCTGTCGGACCGCTGGGGCCGGCGCCGCACGCTGGCCGTCTACCTGGCCCTCATGAGCCTGCCGGTGCTGTACCTGATGTGGGAGCTGCAGCGGCACGGCTACGTCATGCCGCGGCCGCCGGGCGGCGCGGCCATGCCGGAGCTGATCCGCATCCTGTGGATCGCCACCATGGCCTACGCGGTGGTGCAGGGCCTGATGTACGGCACCCGCTCGGCGATCATGATGGACGTCACCAATCCAGCGGTGGCGGCCACCCAGTTCACGGCCTACATGGCGATGATGAACCTGGCGATCTCGATCGCCGCCAACTGGCAGGGCGTGGCGGTGGAGGCCTGGGGCTACCCGGTGACGCTGCTGGTGGACGCCATCACCGGCGTGCTGTGCATCTTCCTGTTGCCGGCCATGAAGCGCGAAAAGCGCTTCGACGACGGCCATGCGGCCGCGCGCGCGCGCAAGTTCGCCACGGTGCTGGGCCTGTGCTGCCTGTCGTGGCTGGTCTACCGGCCGAACGAGGCGCTGTTCGGCGCCGGCCAGCCGATGATGAACACCTTCTACACGCTGGTGTTCATCGGCTCCGCGCTGTTCCTGCTGGCCGGCCGCGAAGCGCTGGGCGAGGCCGCCGGGCGCTGGCGCAAGGCGATCCTGTGGGCCGCGCCGCTGCTGCTGGCGATGCACCTGCGGTACTACGTGGAGAAGCTGGCGCCGTGGGTGGCGCTGCGCGGGATCGCGGAGGTGGCGCTGTTTGCGGTGCCGCTGTTTGCCGGAGTCGTCTTGCTGGCGCTGTCGCGCAGGGATTGGACGGTGGCGGAGGATCCGGAGGCGTTGGCGGCGGCTGCGTGAGGGGGGAACGCTGGGGTTGCACCCCAGCCTACGGGCCACGGTGAACGGAGGAACGGTGAACGGAGGAACGGTGAACGGAGGAACGTAGGCTGGGGTGAAACCCCAGCTTGCAAGGCGCACAAAGACGTAGGCTGGGGTGAAACCCCGGCTTGCAAGGCGCACAAAGACGTAGGCTGGGGTGAAACCCCAGCTTGCAAGCCCCACAAAGGAAAAAGCCGCCCGAGGGCGGCTTTTCCTTTTGAACCGGCGGGCCCTTACGGGTTGTCCGTCGAAATCTCTTCCGGCTCCGGCTTCGCCTTGCCTTCCTTCTTCGGCAGCGGCTGGATGTCCAGCATCACCTCGGAAGTCTCGACACCCTTGTCGCTGGTCTTGGTCTCGATGTCCACCGTCAGGCGGCCACCTTCGGTCAGGCGCCCGAACAGCAGTTCGTCGGCCAGGGCCCGGCGGATCGTGTCCTGGATCAGGCGTTGCATCGGCCGCGCACCCATCAGCGGATCGAAGCCCTTCTTCGCCAGGTGCTTGCGCAACTGGTCGGTGAAGGTCACTTCCACCTTCTTCTCGGCGAGTTGCTGCTCGAGTTGCAGCAGGAACTTGTCGACCACCCGCAGGATGATCTGCTCGTCCAGCGGCTTGAAGCTGACCGTCGCGTCCAGGCGGTTGCGGAACTCCGGCGTGAACAGCCGCTTGATGTCGGCCATCTCGTCGCCGGGGCTGCGCTCGGTGGTGAAACCGATCACCGCCTTGTTCATGGTCTCGGCGCCCGCGTTCGTGGTCATGATGAGGATCACGTTGCGGAAGTCGGCCTTGCGCCCGTTGTTGTCGGTCAGCGTGCCGTGGTCCATCACCTGCAACAGCACGTTGAAGATGTCCGGGTGCGCCTTCTCGATCTCGTCGAGCAGCAGCACCGCGTGGGGCTTCTTCGAGATCGCCTCGGTGAGCAGGCCGCCCTGGTCGAAGCCGACATAGCCCGGCGGCGCG
>JAQGMU010000099.1 GCA_028292195.1 Ramlibacter sp.
GCGCGCGGCGCAGCGGCCGCCGACGCCGCAGCGGCACGGGCCGCGGCCTTCGGCATGCGCGCCGAAGCCGCGCTGGCCCGGCGTTTCGCCGAAGGTCTTCGATCCGAACGGCAACAACTCATGGAGGCTTGAAGAATGAACGCTGATGCATTGCCCAAGCTGGTGGAGATCCCCGGCGACATCGTCGGCACGCCGCCTTATCACGGCCAGGGCTGCGTGATGCAGTCGCTGTTCCTTGCCGGCCAGGTGGCGGCGCAGCAGGCGTTCATCGACCGCCTGCTGGTCGAGCCCGCCGGGGGCGCCTTGTCGTTCACGGTGCCGACCGGCGCGGTGATGCTGGCCGCGGTGTATGCCGAGACCATGGGCTCGCTCGATCCGCACGATGCGCAGAAAGGCGTCATCCGCGAGTGGGACATCGGCTTCTGGACGGGGGTGTGGGGCGGCCTCACGGCGCAGCCGGCGTCCTGGACCTTCTACTGGGTGCCCAGCTTCCTGTTCGTCGACACCGGCAGCGCCATGGCGGCCGGGCGCGAAATCTTCGGCTACCCCAAGACGGTGGCGGGCTGGAGCCGCGGGCCCGTGGTGCCGGAAGACGCGGCCGTCTCGCTCGACGTGCTGCACTATCCGGTTTTCGGGCCCACGGAGCGCCCCATCGGGCAGACGCTGGTGTTCGTCGAACGCGCGGCCAACGTCACGGCCGTCGCGACCGGGAAGCTCGACGTGGAGTTCTGGCACTCCAGCGGCATCCCCCCGCAGCTGCTGGCCGGCATGGACCCCGTGCCCCAGGATCTTTCGCTGACGATCCCGCAGCTGCTGTTGCGCCAGGTGCGTGACGCCGCCCAGCCGGACCGGGCCTCCTTGCAGGCTGCGACCGTCGTCGAGATCAAGACCTCGAATTTTGCCGGCGCGGGCCGGATCCCCGGGCGCTGGAGCGTGACGGTCGCGCCTTCGGCCAGCCACCCGATCTGCGCGACGCTGGGCCTGGCGCCCACCACGACGACCGATCTGGCGTGCTGGGTCCGGCAGGATTTCACCGTGCCGGCGGCGCGCTACCTGTGGAAGGCGGCTTGACCTCCTTGACGTAGCAAGCAGGCCGCCTTACTTCTCCCTTCCCGGGGGCGGAGGCCACTTGCCAAGGGCTGGCATGCTGGTCAGACTGCCCCCAGGAGGTCAATGCCGTGATGGTGCCGCAGACTCAGTACGCAAGGAGCGGCGACGTCAACATCGCCTACCAGGTCCTGGGCAAGGGGCCGGTCGATCTGGTCCTGGTACCGGGATGGCTCTCCAACGTCGATGCCTTCTGGGACAACCCCGAGTTCGCCAGGTTCCTGACGCGGCTGGCCTCGTTCTCGCGCCTCATCCTGTTCGACAAGCGCGGCACCGGCTTGTCGGACCGGGTTGCGCACATGCCTGAGCTCGAAATCCGCATGGACGATGTGCGGGCCGTGATGGACGCGGTGGGGTCCGAGCGGGCCGCGCTCTTCGGCTACTCGGAAGGCGGGCCGATGTGCGCATTGTTCGCCGCAACCTATCCAGGTCGCACTCTCGCGCTCATCATGGCGGGCTCCTTTGCGCGCCGCGCCCGGGCCGCCGACTACCCGTGCGGCATGGCCGCTGAAGATATCGAGGCGTACGCCATCGAGGTCGAGCGGGAGTGGGGTGGGCCCATCGGGCTGGACCTGCGCGCGCCAAGCATGGCGCACGACCCGCGCTTTCGGCAGTGGTGGGCCCGGTTCCTGCGGATGAGCGCGAGCCCGGCGGCGGCCGCCACGCTGATCCGCATGAACGGCCAGATCGACGTCCGGCACGTCCTGCCCACCCTGCGCGTCCCGACGGTGATCCTGCATAGCGCCGACGACCGGGTCGTGGACATGGGTTGCGGGCGCGACCTCGCCCAGCGTATCCCGGGCGCGAAGCTGGTCGAACTGCATGGCGCGGATCACCTCCCCTGGCTGGAGCACGCCGATGCCGTGGTCGCTGAGATCGAGGAATTGCTCACCGGTGTTCGCCACTGCGCGGAACCCGACCGGGTGCTGACGACCATGCTCTTCACCGACATCGTTGCTTCCACCGAAAAGGCGGCCACCCTCGGGGACCGCGGCTGGCACGACCTGCTCGACTCGCATCACGCGCTGGTGCGCCGGCAGCTGGCCGTGTTCAGGGGCCGGGAAATCGACACCGCCGGCGATGGATTCCTTGCCTCTTTCGACGGCCCGGCCCGCGCCGTGCGCTGCGCGTGCGCCATCAGCGACGATGTCCGGTCGCTGGGAATCGAAGTGCGAGCCGGCCTGCACACCGGCGAGTGCGAAATCATGGGCGAAAAACTCGGCGGGATCGCGGTGCACATCGGCGCCCGCGTCGCTTCGGTTGCGGGCCCCGGGGAGGTGCTGGTATCGAGCACCGTGAAGGACCTGGTGGCGGGCTCCGGCCTGTGCTTTGCCGATCGCGGGATCCGGCCGCTGAAAGGGGTGTCGGGAGAGTGGCGCCTCTTTGCGGCGGAGCGCCAGGCCGCCTAGCCCGCGTTGCGCAGAAGGTCCTGCCGGCATTCAGGTCCCCAGCCGGACCACCACCTCCAGGCCCGGCCCCGCATTGCGCAGTTCGAACGTTCCGCCGTGCGCCAGCACCACCAGCTTGCACAGGTAAAGCCCCAGCCCGACGCCGCCAGTCGCCCGTTCGCGTGCTGCATCGGGGCGCCAGAACGGCTCTGCCAGCTGCGGCAACGCGGCCTCGTCCACGCCCGGCCCGAAGTCCCGCACGGTGAGGACGACGCCCTCCTGGTCTTGTTCGGGTACGAGCGTGACGACCGGCGGCCGCTCGCCGGCGCCATGCCGCACCGCGTTGTCCACCAGGTTGCGCAGCAGCAAGCGCATGCGCACGCGATCGACGGGCAAGGGCGGCAAGTCCGGGGCGATCTCCACTTCGACATCCCGCCCCTGCGCCACCTCGCGCACCAAGTCCTCGAGCTGCGTCGGCTCCCGGTGCAGCACCGCATGCCCCTGTCCGAGCCGTTCGCTTTCCAGCAGGTCGCCGACCAGGTCCGCCATCTCCTGCAGGTCGCGCAGCAGGGCTTCGCGCCGGCCGCCGGCGTCGCCGCCTTCGGGCAGTAGCTCGGTGTTCAGCCGCGCCCGGGTCAGGGGGCTGCGCAGCTCGTGGCTGATCGCCAGCAGCAGGCCGCGCTTGGCTTCCAGCATCTGGTGGATGCTGGAAGCCATGGTGTTGACGTCGCCGGCCAGCTGGCCCAGTTCGTCGTCGTGGCGCACGGGGATGGGCTCGCCGAACCGGCCCTGGCCGAAGCGCTGGGCGCCGGCGCTGATGTCGTCCAGCGGCCGCAGCAGGCGTCGCACGTAGGCGTAGGCCAGGGCGGTGAGCAGCAGCAGCACCAGCAGGGTGGTCCAGCCGACGCGCCTGGGCCGGTCGCGCCAGATGCCGGTGTCCAGCCCCAGCTCGATGCGGTGGCCATCCGCCGTCGTGCGCGTCAGCAGGCCCGTATCGCGACCCCAGCCGCCCTCCCAACGCGAGCCTGCGCGCCCCGGATCGGCGTCGCGGCTGTTCCAGTGCACGCGCGGCCCGGTGATGCGCACCGTGACCGGCAGCCGCTGCACCAGCGCCTGTGCCCGTTCGATGCTCGGTGGGCTGCCGATCTCGGCCACCAGCCGGTCGGCATAGTCGGCCAGCAGCGGCTGCGCCGCACCGCGCCAGGCGACGCCCAGGGCCTGCTGCATCCCGAACAGGAAGGCGCCCGCCAGTGCCAGCGCCAGCAACAGGAACAGGGCCACCAGCCGGGCCCGCAGCGAGTGCCGGAAGCGGCGGCGCGCGCGCTTGTGCCAGCGCTCGCTAGCCATGGCCGCCGTCCGGTGGGCGCAGCGCCAATGCGTAGCCGGCGTTGCGCAGGGTCTTGATCGCCGCCAGCGGCTCCAGCTTGCGGCGCAGGCGGCTGACCACGATGTCGACGGCGCGGGTGAAGAGTTCGGCTTCGTGGCCGCGCAGGTGGTTCAGGATGTCGTCGCGGCTGAACACCTTGCCGGGTTCGCGCGCCAGCAGCAGCAGCAGGTCGAACTCGGTGCTGGTCAGCTCCACGGTCTCGCCTTGCCGCTGCACGGTGCGCGTCACCGGGTCGACCACCAGCCCGTCGAAGTGCAGCCGGCCATCGTCCGCGGCCTTGCGCTGGCGCCGCAGCACCGTCTGCAGGCGGGCCACCAGTTCGCGCGGCTCGAAGGGCTTGGGCAGGTAATCGTCGGCGCCCAGCTCGAGGCCGACCACGCGGTCCATCACGTCGCCGCGCGCGGTGAGCATGATGATGGGCAGGTCGCTCTCCTGGCGGATGGCGCGGCACAGGGCAAAGCCGTCCTGCTCGGGCAGCATCACGTCCAGGATGGCGGCGTCCCAGCCGCCCTGGCGCAGGCGCGCCAGGCCCTCGCTGGGGCGCAGGGCCTGTTCCAGCCGCAGCTCGAAGCGGGCGAAGTACGCCGCCAGCGGCTCGCCCAGCTGCGCGTCGTCGTCGATCAGCAGGATGCGGCGCATGCGGCATTGTGCTCATGAAGCCGCGCCGCGGCCACCGGCTTCAGCCGCGCCGCCACCAGCGGCGTCCACGCTCCATGGACTCGCGCACCTTGGCCTGCTGGGTGGCGTTCAGGCTGTCGTAGAAGTCGCCCAGGGCGGCGATCACTTCAGGGCTGCCGGTGTTCACCGCCGCCGTCTTCTCGGCCACCAGGGCCTGGGCCCTGGCCCGGTCGAACTTGTCGCCGGCCACCAGGCCGCGCAGCGCGGCGCGCGGGTCCGGGGTGGTGCCGGCCATGGCGGCACGTTGCTGCTGCACCTTGTCGGCCAGGGTGGCCAGGCGTTGCTTCTGGTCGGCGTTCAGGTCCAGCCGCTTCGCCACGTGCTCGATCATCCGGTCGCGGTGCTGTTGCCGTTCTTCGGCGCTGGCGCTCCAGCCGTGGTGGTCCTGGCGGTGGCCGCAGGCGGCCAGCGCGCCCAGGGCCAGCGAGGTGCCGAACACGGCGAGCAGGGTGCGTTGGATCCAGGGCTTCATGGCGGGTCTTCCTTGCGAGTGGTGGAGCCGCCATGGTCCCGCGCGCTGCCGCGGCGGTCATCGCTGCGCGGTTTCGGTTCTTTTCGTTTTGTTTCGGCCGGCGCGAACCCGGCGACGTGTACGTCAGCGCACAGACCGGAGTTCCAGGCCGGTCCAAGCTGCGAGTCGACATTCACGCCCAGGGCATCCGCCTGAACAGGAACAATCATGTACGAGCGCATCGCGGTCCCCATAGACGGAAGCCCGACTTCCAACAAGGCGCTGGTCGCCGCACTGAACCTCGCATCGGGCATGGGCGGCCGGGCGCGCCTGCGCCTGCTGCACGTGGTGGATGAATCGGCATTGATCACCGGCATGGATTCGATGGGGAGCTACCCGGCCGAACTGTTCCAGGCCATACGGGACGACGGCGCCAGGATCATCGAAGACGCCATGAAAATCGCCGCCGCCGCGGGAGTCGAGGCCGACAGCGTCCTCTTCGACAACCCGGGCCAGCGGCTGGGCGAAACGGTTGCCGCCGCCGTCAGGGCCTGGCCGGCGGACCTGGTCGTGGTCGGCACGCACGGCCGCCGCGGCATTGCGCACATGCTCCTTGGCAGCGGGGCCGAGCAGATCATCCGGCTGGCGCCGGTGCCGGTCCTGGTGGTGCGTTCGCCCGAAAAACCGGAAGAGGGTACGCCATGAGGCCGCGGCGAGACATGGGCGAGACCGACGCGTACTGGAGCCTCCAGCCTGAACAGTCGCTGGCGCGATTGCAGGCCGACCGCGGCGGCCTCGGCGCGCCCGAGGCCGCTTCCCGGCTCGCGCGCTATGGGCTCAATTCGCTGGAGGCCACCAGAAGGGCGGGTGCGTTCGGCCTTTTCGCCAGCCAGTTCAAGAACCCGCTCGTCCTGATCCTGATCGGCGCCTCGGCGGTTTCGCTGGCGGCGTCGGAATGGGTCGACGCCGCCGTCGTGCTGCTGGTCGTCTTCGGCAGCACCATCCTGGGCTTCGTCCAGGAGTACATCGCCGGCAATGCCATCGAAAAGCTGCGTTCGCAGGTCACCATCAACTCGCGGGTGGTGCGCGGCGGCGTGACGGTCTCGCTGCCCTCGGACCAGGTGGTGCCCGGCGACGTGGTCGAACTGGCCGCGGGCAGCCGGGTTCCAGCCGATGCCGTGGTGCTCGAGGCCAGGGATTTCTTCGTCTCCCAGGCGGTGCTCACCGGCGAGACGTTTCCCGTGGAAAAGATGCCCGGCGCGGTCGCAACCGATGCCGGGCTGGCGGAGCGAACCAACTGCGTGTTCATGGGCACCAGCGTGCGCAGCGGAACCGCTCGCGTGCTGGTCGCCACGACGGGCAAGGCCACCGTCTTCGGCCAGATCGCCGGCAAGCTCGCGCTGCGTCCGCCGCTGACGGAGTTCGAGCGCGGTGTCCATCGCTTCGGCTACCTGCTCACGCGCGTCATGCTGGCGATGGTGGTGGTGGTGCTGGCCATCAACATCTTCATGGCCAGGCCGCCCATCGCTTCGCTCCTGTTCGCGCTGGCGCTCGCCGTGGGCCTGACGCCGGAGCTGCTGCCCGCCATCATCAGCATCACCTTGTCCCACGGAGCCAGGCGCATGGCCAAGCTCGGGGTCATCGTGCGCCGCCTCAACGCGATCGAAAACCTGGGCAGCATGGACGTGCTGTGCACGGACAAGACCGGCACGCTGACCGCCGGCATCGTCCAACTCGACGGCGCCTTCGACGTGGCGGGACAGCCCAGCGCGCAGGTATTGCGCCTTGCGTGCATCAACGCCCGCTTCCAGACCGGCATGGCCAATCCCCTGGACGAAGCCGTGGGCAGGGCGGCGGATGGCGCGCATGTCGACCTGGCGGGTTGCAGCAAGATCGACGAGATTCCGTATGACTTCGTGCGCAAGTCCATGTCCGTGGTCTCGGCGGACGCCGCGGGCCGGCGGACCCTGGTGACGAAGGGGGCCCTGGCCAATGTGCTGGGCATGTGCGTGAGCATGCAGGCCGGCGCCGCGATGCTGCCCCTGGACGCGCCGGCCAAGGCGCGGATCGACCGGCTGTACGAGGATTGGAGTGGCCAGGGCTTTCGGGTGCTGGGGGTCGCTTCGCGCGCGGTGGACGACCGCAGCACGGCCTATACGCGCGCCGACGAAGGCGGCTTGTGCTTCGCCGGCTTCCTGCTGTTCCTGGACCCGCCCAAGGACGACGTTCGCCAGACCATCGTCGACCTGGCGCAGCGGGGCGTGAACCTGAAGATGATCACCGGCGACAACGCCAAGGTTGCGCGCCACGTCGCCCAGGCGATCGGCCTGCCGGTGGCGGTGACCCTGACGGGGCGCGACCTGAACGCGATGAGCGACGAGGCCCTGCTGCACTCCGCGCAACAGGCGACCGTGTTCGCCGAGATGGACCCGAACCAGAAGGAGCGTGTCATCCTGGCGCTGCGCAAGACCGGCCACGTGGTCGGCTACATGGGCGACGGCATCAACGACGCGCCGGCCCTGCACACCGCCGACGTGGGGATCTCGGTGGACACCGCCGTGGACGTCGCCAAGGATGCGGCCGACTTCGTCCTGCTGCGCAAGGACCTGGCGATCCTGCGCGAGGGCATCGACGAGGGGCGCCGGACCTTCGCCAACACGCTCAAGTACATCCTGACCACCATCAGCGCCAACTTCGGCAACATGTTCAGCATGGCCGTGGCCTCCGTCTTCCTGCCCTTCCTGCCTTTGCTGGCCTCGCAGGTGCTCCTGAACAACTTCCTGTCCGACATCCCCGCCACCGCGATCGCCGGCGACAACGTCGATGCCGACTGGGTGGCCACGCCCCGGCGCTGGGACACGAAGTTCATCCGCGACTACATGGTGCTCTTCGGGCTGGTGAGTTCCGTGTTCGACTTCCTGGCCTTCGGCGTGCTGCTGTGGCTGTTCCAGGCCGCGGCCGAGGAATTCCGCACCGGCTGGTTCATCGAGTCGCTGCTGACGGAACTGGTCATCGCCCTCGTGGTGCGCACGCGCGGACCGTTCTGGCGCAGCCGGCCCGGCAAGCTGCTGCTGGCCAGCACCTGCGCCGTGATCGCGCTGACGCTGGCGCTGCCCTATCTCCCATTCGCCCAGGTGTTCGGCTTCGTTCCGCTGCCGGCGCCGCTGATGCTGGCCATGATCGTGCTGACGCTTGCCTACGTGGGGGCGGCCGAAGTGGCCAAGAAGTACTTCTATGGGAGACTGCATCCATGATGCGGTACCGCCCCATGCCCGTATTGCGATGCCCCTGATTTTTCTGGCAAACCTGGCCGGCAGGGAACGCACCAGGCGCTCCAATCGGCAACTGGGGTGCCTCCTGGCGTTTGTTGCCGGCGCCATCAACGCCGGCGGGTTCCTGATGGTGCACAGATACACGTCCCACATGACGGGCGTGGTATCGGCGATGGCCGACGACCTGGTCCTGGGCCGGATCGAGCTGGTGCTGGCCGGCGCGGCCTTGCTCGTGGCCTTCACCGGCGGTGCCGGCACGACGGCGGTGCTGGTCAACTGGGCACGGGGACGCGGAATGCATGGCGAGTTCGCATTGCCGCTCATCGTCGAGGCGGTGCTGCTCCTGGTGTTCGGCCTGCTCGGCGCCAGCCTCGAAAGGGTCGTCGAACTCGTCGTGCCGGCCGCGGTGCTGCTGCTGTGCTTCGTCATGGGGCTGCAGAACGCGATCGTGACGAAAATCTCCCGCGCCGAGATCCGCACCACGCACATGACCGGGGTGATCACCGACCTGGGCATCGAACTGGGGCGCCTGGTGTACTGGAACCTCGGCCAGCGGCACGGAGGCCCGGTCCGCGCGGACCGTGACCGGCTGGTCGTGCTCTCCACCATCCTCGTTCTCTTCATGGCAGGCGGCGTTGCCGGAGCGGTGGCTTTCAAGGTCATCGGCTATGCCGCCGTCCTGCCGCTCGCCGCCCTGCTGCTCGCGATTTCGGCCTTGCCTCTGGTGGCCGACCTCAAGAAGCTCGCCCGCTGAGCAACCGGCGTCCGCGGCACGAGTGAATCAGCCCGCGGCGCCAAACAACCTGCCGGCACCGGCGGTGATGGCCATGGCCAGAGCGCCCCAGAAAGCCACCCGCGCCGCGCCGGTCGAAACCGGGGCACCGCCCGCCCGGGCCGCTACGCCGCCCAGCAGCGCGAGGCACACCAGGGACGTGCCGGACACCCAGTAACCCAGGCCCCACCCGGGCGCAAGCCAGGCCACCAGCAGCGGCAGCAAGGCGCCGATCGCGAAGCTGGCGGCCGAGGCCAATGCCGCCTGAACCGGGCGGGCAGTCAGGACCGCCGAAATGCCCAGTTCGTCGCGGGCA
>JAQGMU010000105.1 GCA_028292195.1 Ramlibacter sp.
CGAAGGCGGCGATCTCCGACTTCAGTTTGTCCCAGCCTTCGGCCGAGTCGTAGGCAGCTGCATACACACCGGTCACCTTTTGCGTATCGGCGCGATGGCGCCCGAACACCTTTTCCAGCGCATCGGAGATCTCGCCGACCGTGGCCCGTGCCCGCACCGCCTGGATCGAGAGATCGAGCAGATTTCCATCGCCCTTCTCCGCCGCCGCGCTCAACGCGTCCAGCGCCGCCTGGACCTTGCCGGCATCGCGCGACGCCCGGATCGTTTTCAGCCGCGCGATCTGCTGCTCGCGCACCATCACGTTGTCGATGTCGCGGATATCGAGCTGGTCGTGTTCATCCAGCTTGTACTTGTTGACGCCGACGATGACGTCCTGGCCGGAGTCGATGCGCGCCTGCTTTTGCGCGGCGGCCGCCTCGATCTTCAGCTTGGCCCAGCCCGAGTCCACCGCGCGCGTCATGCCGCCCATCGCCTCGACTTCCTCGATGATCGCCCACGCGGCATCGGCCATGTCCTGCGTCAGCTTCTCCATCATGTAGCTGCCGGCCCAGGGGTCGATGACGTTCGCGATGTGCGTTTCCTCCTGGAGGATCAACTGCGTGTTGCGGGCGATCCGCGCGGAGAACTCCGTCGGCAGGGCGATCGCTTCGTCGAACGAATTGGTGTGCAGCGACTGCGTGCCGCCGAACACCGCGGCCATCGCCTCGATCGTCGTGCGCACCACGTTGTTGTACGGGTCCTGCTCGGTCAGCGACCAGCCCGAGGTCTGGCAGTGCGTGCGCAGCATCAGGCTCTTGGGGTTCTTCGGGTCGAACTCCTTCATGATCCGGCACCACAGCAGGCGCGCGGCGCGCATCTTGGCGACTTCGAGATAGAAGTTCATGCCGATCGCCCAGAAGAAGCTGAGCCGGCCCGCGAAGCCGTCCACATCGAGGCCCTTGGCCAGCGCCGTCTTCACGTACTCCTTGCCGTCGGCCAGCGTGAAGGCGAGTTCGAGCGCCTGGTTGGCGCCGGCTTCCTGCATGTGATAGCCGGAGATCGAGATCGAGTTGAATTTCGGCATGTTCTTGGCCGTGTACTCGATGATGTCGCCGATGATCCGCATGCTCGGCTTGGGCGGATAGATATAGGTGTTGCGAACCATGAACTCCTTGAGGATGTCGTTCTGGATGGTTCCGCTCAACTGGTCCGCCGCGACGCCCTGCTCCTCCGCCGCCACCACGTAGCCTGCCAGCACCGGCAGCACGGCCCCGTTCATGGTCATGGAGACCGACACCTTGTCCAGCGGGATGCCCTCGAACAGGATCTTCATGTCCTCCACCGAGTCGATGGCGACACCGGCCTTGCCGACGTCGCCGACCACGCGCGGATGGTCGCTGTCGTAACCGCGGTGGGTGGCCAGGTCGAAGGCCACGCTCACGCCCTGCCCGCCGGCGGCCAGGCCCTTGCGGTAGAACGCATTCGACTCTGCCGCGGTGGAGAAGCCGGCGTACTGCCGGATGGTCCAGGGCCGCGCCGCATACATGGTGGCCTGCGGGCCGCGCAGGAAGGGCGGGAAGCCCGGCAGCGTGTCGGCATGGGCCAGGCCCTGCAGGTCCTGCGCGGTGTAGAGCGGCTTGACGGCGATGCCGTCGGGCGTCACCCAGTTCAGCGCGTCGACCTTGCCGCCAGGGGCCGACCTGGCGGCGGCCTTGGTCCATTCTTCGAGGGTGGCGGGCTTGGATTCGGGCGGCTTGGCGTTCATGCGGGTTGTCCTGTGGGCGCGGGCTCGGCCGCACAACGACGAGATCTTACATCATTCATAATTATTGATAAAGAATTCGTAAGTACGTAGAATCCGGGCCATGTCCGCAGTTTCGCTGTCGCCCCGCGCCCTCTACGAGGAGGTGGCGGAGCTGCTGCGCCAACGCATTTTCCGCCGCGAACTGGAGCCAGGCAGCTGGATCGACGAGGTCAAGCTCGCGCAGGAATATGGCATCAGCCGCACACCCTTGCGCGAGGCGCTGAAAGTGCTGGCGACCGAGGGCCTGGTGACGATGAAGGTGCGCCGCGGCGCCTACGTCACCGAGGTCTCGGACCGCGACCTGGCGGAGGTGTACCACCTGCTGTCGCTGCTGGAAAGCGACGCGGCGGCGGTGGTCGCCGGGCAGGCCACCGATGCCGGATTGAAGGAGCTGCAGGCGCTGCACGCCGAACTGGAAGCGGCGGTGGGCAACCGGGAGCAGTTCTTCGCCATCAACGAGCGCTTCCACATGCGGCTGCTGGAGCTGGCCAACAACCGCTGGCGCAACCAGATGGTGGCCGACCTGCGCAAGGTGATGAAGCTCAATCGCCACAACTCGCTGCTGAAGTCGGGGCGCATCCAGGAGTCGCTGGCGGAGCACCGCGCCCTGATGGCGGCGCTGGCGGCGCGCGATGCACAGGCCGCGATGCAGCGCATGCGGGAGCATTTCGAGAACGGGTTGGAGGCGGCGGCTTAGGGGCACGGTGGGGTCGCTTCGCGGACCCACCCTACCTCCCGGTGCACCTTGTAGGGTGGGGTCGCGAAGCGACCCCACCAACGACAACGTCTACCCCGCCGTCTTCGCCGCCGGCTGTGCCTGCGCCAGCATCCGCACCAGCGCCTCGCACATGGCGCGCAGTTCCGCCAGGTCGCCGCCCGCCGCATGCTCCACATCCAGGCTGGCCTTGCTGGCGTCCTCGAAGCCGTACATCGCCAGGCTGCCGGCCAGCTTGTGCGCGGTGGCGCGCACCACTTCGCGCTCGCCGCCGGCCGCGGCACTGGCCAGTTGCTGCGCCAGCTCGCGGCGTGAATTGAGGAACTCCGGCATCAGCGGCATCAACTCGATGTCCACCAGCACGTGGGCCACGCCGTGCGCGGCCTCGGCCGCCGCGGCCGGGTCCTCGCCGCGCAGCACCGCGTACACCTCCTCGCGCGATGCCGGCTTGGCGAGGTAGAGGTCGAAGCCCCCGGCCAGGCAGCGCTGGCGGGTCACGTCGTCGTCGTGGGCGGAGAACGCGGCCACGAAGCTGGGCACCTGGCCCCGCTCGCGCTGGAGCGCGCGGATGGCGGCGACGGCCTCGACGCCGCCCATGACCGGCATCTCCAGGTCCATGAAGATCACGTCGGGCCGCTGCTCGCGCACGGACTCCAGGGCGGCGCGGCCGTTGACGGCCGTGCGCACCGTGAGCGGCGGGCTGGGCAGCAGGCTCCTGAGCACGATGATGTTGTACTCGTCGTCGTCGACCAGCAGCACCGAGAGCGCCGGCATCGGCCCACGGGTCAGCGGACTCGGCCGCGAGATGGAACCCGTGTTGTCGGCCAGGGTCGGCGCCGCTCCCGGCCAGCGCGGCAGCCGCAGCGTGAGCGTGGTGCCCTCCGCGCCGGACTCCATCTCCAGCCCGCCGCGCTGCACCTTCGCCATCAGCCGTGCCGAATAGGCGCCCAGGCCGTGGCCGTCCGCCTTGCCGTGGGTGGCGTACTTGGTGAAGAAGTCGGCCCGCACAGGCTGCGGCACTTCGCCCAGGTTGTGGATGGACAGCACCACGCTGTCGCCGTCGCCCGCCAGCTTGATCCGCACCTCGGCCTCGTCCGGCGACGCCTCCAGCGCGTTCTTCACCAGGTTGGCCACCGTCGAATAGCAAAGCAGTTCCTCGCCCTGCGCGTAGACCCGCTTGGTCGGCAGGTCCAGCAGAAGCCGCACGTGCTTGGAACGGGCGTGCGCCTGCAGCTCGCGTGCGACCGTGTGCGCCAGCGTCGCCAGGTCCACCGCCTGCGCCCGCAGCCGGTAGGTGCCCTCTTCCATGCGGTACAGGTCCAGCGACAGGTTGACCATGCTCAGCACCCGCATGGCCGCGCCCTCCACCATGCCCACCAGTTCATCTTCACGCGGATCGAGTTTTCGCCGCTCGCGCAGCAGCCGCGGCACCGAGGCAATGCTGGCCAGCGGCGTCTTCAGGTCATGGCGGGCAATGCGCTCCACTTCCTCGCGCAGCCGGATCGCTTCCAGCAGCGCGGTGTTCTGCGCCTCCAGCTGCTGCACCAGGCCGTCGAGCCGGCGCCGCTGTTCGGCCTCGGTGGCCTGCTGCACGTCGGCGATGTAGGAAAAGATGTTGGCGAAGATGATCAGCAGCGCCAGCGTCACCCCCACCCGGGCCATCATGGCCGGCCCGAGGTGCATCCACGCCGCGGGAAGGGCCAGCAGCACCAGCGTGATGTTGAAGAAGTTGGCCGTGCGCCGCGTCAGCACGAAGTGGAACAGCAGGATGCCGGGGTAGACCCACAGGATCCCGATCAGCCCGTTGTTGTACATCGCGGTGGCCAGGCCCACCAGCGCCGCCAGGAAGAGGACGGCGGCCGAAACGGCGGGCTGGCGGCCGCGGGCGATGCAGACGGCGTTGACCAGCAGGCAGGCGACGAAGGTGACCGTCGCGATGCCGACCAGGATGCGGTCCTGGAAGAAGTTGTTGACCGCAAACGGGCCCAGCAGCAGGATGCCCGCGATCGAGAGGCCGGCGAAGATCTTCTGCCGGTGGGCCTCGACGAAGCCGCCGACGATGAACTGGTCCGCGTAGGGCTTGGGCGGGGCCTCGGTGGCGTTGCCGGGCCGGGCCTGGGCTTGATCCAATCCTGGGTCCCTCCTGGGAGCCATTCTGGGCCGTGCATGCCCCGGCCCGCAAGGGACGCGGTGTTGCTAGAACGCCGAAATCCCGGTCTGGGCCCGCCCCAGGATCAACGCATGGATGTCGTGCGTGCCCTCGTAGGTGTTCACCACCTCCAGGTTCACCAGGTGGCGCGCCACCCCGAATTCGTCGCTGATGCCGTTGCCGCCCATCATGTCGCGGGCCACGCGGGCGAGGTCCAGCGACTTGCCGCAGGAATTGCGCTTCATGATCGAGGTGATCTCCACGGCGGCGGTGCCCTCGTCCTTCATGCGGCCCAGGCGCAGGCAGCCTTGCAGGCCCAGCGTGATCTCGGTCTGCATGTCGGCCAGCTTCTTCTGGATCAACTGGTTGGCCGCCAGCGGCTTGCCGAACTGCTTGCGATCCAGCACGTACTGGCGGGCGCGCTGCCAGCAGTCCTCCGCCGCGCCCAGCGCGCCCCAGGCGATGCCGTAGCGGGCCGAGTCCAGGCAGGTGAACGGGCCCTTCAGGCCGCGCAC
>JAQGMU010000147.1 GCA_028292195.1 Ramlibacter sp.
TGCGCGCGCGCCATCCTGGCGGCCCAGGACCACGATGGCGGCAGGACCGAGCGCGCCGCCATAGGGCTGCAGCGCCGCGTCGTCCAGCGGCAGGTCCGCCAGGTGCGCAGGCAGGATGCCGCCGGCCAGGCCGCCGGGCAGGTAGGCCTGCAGCACCGCGCCATCGGCCATGCCGTCGCAGTATTCGTCGACCAGTTCGCGCAGGCTGATGCCGGCCGGCGCCCGCTTGACGCCCGGGCTCTGCACCCGGCCGCTGACGCTGAAGTGGCGCAGCCCGCGCGCGCCGCGGCGCCCGTGCCCATTGGACCAGGCGGCGCCTTTTTCCAGCAGCTCGCGCAGGCCGAAAAGGACCTCGAAGTCCTGGTTGCCTGCCGGCTCGCCGGACCATTCGGCCGACTGGCCGCACAGCGTAACGCCGGCGCCGCGGCGCAGGACGACCTTCGGCAAGGGAAAGGGCGGATGCGCCCGCAGCCGCTGCAGCTCCGCCGCCAGCAGCACGCGCGCATCGTGATGGTCGTCGGCCAGCACGATGACGGCCGACTCGGCGCCCACCACCTGCGCGGCGATCAGCAGCCCCTCGAGGAAGCGATGTGGATCGCGCTCGATGTGCTGCCGGTCGGCGAAGGCGCCGGCCGTGCCGCCTATGGCCACGGTCAGCACCCGCGGCGCGGCCTGAGCGCGCAGGGCACGCCATTGGCCGGCCAGCGGACCCTGGGCGCCGTGCACGCCGGCCTCCGCCACCACGTCCAGCACCCGCTCCGCGGCAGCCGGTTCGTTGGCGAGGGCGGCGGCCAGCGCGTAACCGCCTGCGGCCCGGTAGGCCAGATCGCCGACGGCGTCCGGCGCGCCGCGCGCGCTTCCCATGCGCCCGGGCGCGCAGGCCGCCTCTCGGCGCAGTGTGTTCAACAGGGATGCGGCCGTCGCCGGCGCCACGGGCACCTGGCCCACCAGGGCGGCCGGCGCCTGGTCGCAGCGGCCCAGGCAGGTGGCCGACAGGATGCGGACCGCGCCATCCAGCATCGCCCGCGCCTGCGCCTGCAGTCCGGCGGACCCGGCCAGCGCACAGGCCGGCCCGTCGCACAGGTGCAGCGTCAGCCCGGACGGCTGCTCGCCGTCGGCCAGCAGCGGCAGGCGGGCGTGCCGGGCGGCTTCCTGCAATGCCGGCAGCGGCTGGCCCAGTTCGCCGGCCAGCGCCCGCAGGTGGGCGACGTGCAGGCCGCCCCAGGCTTCGTTCAGGCGGTACAGCCAGTCCAGCAAGGGGACGGCCTCGCCCGCGAGCGGCCCATCGGCCAGCGCACGGACTTCCGCCAGCGCTGCGGGGTCGGCGGGGGGCAAGGCGGAACGCATCGGGTCAATCATCCCATGCCCTGCCGGTTGCACCGCGCGCCGCCGGCCGAGGGACTTTAGGGAAAATGTCAGGTGTTCTTGGACACCGTGATGGTCGGGAACTTGCCGCTGAAGTCCTTGGCCCGGGTCGCGATCTTCACCGCCACCTTGCGGGCCACCGCCTTGTAGATGTTGGCGGCTTCGCTGTCGGGGTCGGCCACCACCGTGGGCTTGCCGCTGTCGGCCTGCTCGCGGATCTGCATCGAGAGCGGCAGCGCGCCCAGGAATTCGATGCCCTTTTCCTGCGCATAGCGCTTGCCGCCGCCGTCGCCGAAGATGTGCTCGGCGTGGCCGCAGTTGCTGCAGATGTGCACCGCCATGTTCTCGACGATGCCCAGGATGGGCACGCCGACCTTCTCGAACATGGTGACGGCCTTGCGGGCGTCGATCAGCGCGATGTCCTGCGGCGTCGTCACGATCACGGCGCCGGTCATCGGCACGCGCTGCGACAGCGTGAGCTGGATGTCGCCGGTGCCCGGCGGCATGTCGACGATCAGGTAATCGAGGTCGCCCCAGTTGGTCTGGCGCAGCAGCTGCTCCAGCGCCTGCGTCGCCATCGGGCCGCGCCAGATCATGGCCTCGTCCTGGTTGATCAGGAAGCCGATCGACATCACCTGGATGCCGTGGTTTTCCAGCGGCTCCATGGTCTGGCCGTCGTCGCTTTCGGGCCGGCGGTTGATGCCCAGCATCATCGGCTGGCTGGGGCCGTAGATGTCGGCGTCCAGCACGCCCACCCTGGCCCCCTCGGCGGCCAGCGCCAGCGCCAGGTTGGCGGCGGTGGTGCTCTTGCCGACGCCGCCCTTGCCGGAGGCCACGGCGATGATGTTCTTCACGTTGGGCATCAACTGCACGCCGCGCTGCACGGAGTGCGGGACGACCTTGGTGTTGATGTTGACCGAGACGTTCTCCACGCCCGCCACCGTCCTGGCCGCGGCCACCAGCGCCTTGCGCAGCGCCGGCACCTGGCTTTTCGCGGGGTAGCCCAGTTCGATGTCGAAGGACACGTCGCCGCCCTCCACCTGCACGTTCTTCACGGCCTTGGTGCTGACGAAGTCCTTGCCGGTGTTCGGGTCGGTCACGCCCGCCAGTGCGGCGAGCAGTTGTTCCTGGGTGGCCATCTAAGGTTGTCTCTCGCTCTGTTCCCCACAGTGTAGCGACCCCGAATAAAATGCCCGGTTCCCCCGGAAAGACCCCATGCCCCAGCGCAAGCTCTTCGTCACCACCGCCCTGCCCTACGCCAACGGCAAGTTCCACATCGGCCACATCATGGAATACATCCAGGCCGACATCTGGGTGCGGCACCAGCGGATGCAGGGCCACATGGTGCAGTTCGTGGGCGCCGACGACGCGCATGGCGCGCCCATCATGATCGCCGCCGAGAAGGCCGGCGTCACGCCCCAGGCCTTCGTGGCGGGCATCGCCGCCGGCCGCAAGGAATACCTGGACGGCTTCCACATCCGCTTCGACAACTGGCACTCGACCGACAGCCCGGAGAACACCGAGCTGGCGCAGGGCATCTACCGCAAGCTCAAGGCCAATGGCCTGGTCACCACCCGCGTCATCGAGCAGTTCTACGACCCGGTCAAGGGCATGTTCCTGCCGGACCGCTACATCAAG
>JAQGMU010000151.1 GCA_028292195.1 Ramlibacter sp.
CCAGGGCGATGCCGCCGATCTCGGAGCTGGTGCCCTCGCAGGGCGCGGCGGAATACCCCGGGCACTTGTTGGGGACGCGCGCGTTGTCGAAGCCGAAGATGAAGCTGACGCCGATCGCCACTTCACCCTTCGCGACGGTGCGCGCCTGCGCCGTGCCGCTGCGCGTGTACTGCGTGACGTTGCGGTGCAGCTTCTTCAGGTAGTCGAACGCCTGGTCCTCGCCCATCATCTGCACCAGCCCCGCGAGAATCGTGTAGCCCGTGCCGCTGGACGCGGGATGCGAGGTTTCGATCTCGCCCTTGTAGCGCGGGTCAAGCAGGTCCTTCCAGCACTTTGGCGCGGGCAGGTTCTTCTTCTACAGCACTTCTTCGTTCCAGCCGAAGCCGATCGCGCTGGTGTAGAAGCCGCCGACGTAGTTCTGGCTCATGGCGTACTGCCGCACCGCCCAGCCATGCAGGTTGTTCAGGTACGCGGGCCGGTAGGGGTCGAGCAGGCCCTCCTCCGCCGCCTGGTAATAGGGGTCGCCGGTGCCGCCCCACCAGAGGTCGGTCTTGGGGTTGGCCGCTTCGGCGCGGATCTGCGCCAGGGCCTCGCCGGTCGGCTTGCGCGTCTGCAGCACGCGGATGCCGGTGGCGCGGGTGAAGTCCTGCGCCGCCAGCTCGCACCAGGCCTGGTCGGTGCTGCAGATGGCGTTGACCACGTTCTGGGCTTGTGCCGCCCAGGCGAGACTGGCCAGCAGCATGCCGGCAAGCGGCTTACGGATGTTCATTCAATGGCTCCCGTCATTTCCTGAAGAAGATGAAACTCACCAGCAGGATCGTGCAAAAGGCGGCCGCGGCGAACAGCGTGCCCGCCATGTACAGGTAGAGCGCCACCGCGGTCCGCCGGTAGACGCTGCCCTGGCTCCGGTCCTCGGCAGCGCGGGCGATGGCCTTCATGGACCTGGGGTACATGCCGGGACTGTCCAGCAAATTTCGCACGGCGGCCCCGAAGGTGAACGCAACGGCGGTCGAACCGAACATCCAGTACAGCGACAGGGCCCACAAGACCCCGCTCGATCCGAGGGCGACGGAAAGCAGGGCGCAGCCCACGCCGGCGGAAACGGCCCAGGCCTGGCTGTGGTCCTTCATTCAGAAGCGTTCGTGCGGTGCCAGGTAGCGCCATTGCCCTACCGGCAGTTGCCCCAGCTTGATGCGGCCGATGCGCACGCGCTTCAGGCCCACCACCCTCAGCCCCACGGCCTCGCACATGCGGCGGATCTGCCGCTTCTTGCCTTCGGTCAGCACGAAGCGCAGTTGTTCGGGGTTCTGCCAGTCCACCCTGGCCGGCTTCAGCGGCTGGCCATCCAGGCTCAGGCCATGGCGCAGGCGCGCCAGCTGCGCGGGCGGGAAGGCCGCCTGCACGTTGGTGGTGGCCTGGCCGAACTCAACGCGCACCAGGTATTCCTTCTCCATGCCCGAGTCCTCGCCGATCAACTGGCGGGCGACGCGGCCGTCCTGCGTCAGCACCAGCAGGCCCGTGGAGTCGATGTCCAGCCGGCCCGCCGGCGCCAGGCCCCTCAGCTGCGTGGTCGCAAAGCGGTGCGGCGAGGTGTCACCGGTCCACCGGTTGCGCCCCTGGAACAGAACCACCGCCGGCTCGTAGCCATCCTCGGGCTGGCCGCTGACGTAGCCCATGGGCTTGTGCAGCAGGATGGTGACCTGCTCGCGCTGCTGGCCTCGCGCCTTGGGGTCGACCTCGATGCGCGCGTCGGGCCCGACCTGCAGCCCCATGGGGGCGATGGCGCCGTCGACCTTGACCCAGCCCTTGGCGATCCAGTCGTCGGCCTCGCGGCGCGAGCACAGGCCCAGTTCGGCCATGCGTTTGTTGAGGCGGGAGGTCGGGGAAGCTGGATTCTGTTCAGGCATGGATGCGGCTGGGGATCACACTGGTACGCAGCGCCTGCAGGTCGAGGATGCGCAGGCCGCCGTATTCCACCCGGATGATGCCCTGCTCCTGCAGGGCCGACAGCGCCTCGTTCACCCGCTGCCGCGACAGGCCCACCAGGTAGGCCAGCTCCTGCTGCGTGATGCGCAGCATCTCGCCGACACCGGGGAACAGCAGCGGGTTGAACAGCGCGGCCAGGTTGCGCGCCACCCGCAGGTCCGGGTTGGCCATGCGGTCGATCTCGCGCGCCGCGATGAACTGCGCCAGCCGCTCGTTCAGCTGGTTCATCACGAAGCGGTTGAAGCCGATCGAGTGGTCCAGCAGCCAGTGGAAGGTGTCCACCGGCAGGCCGGCCACCACGCTGCGGCGCAGGGCCTGCACGTTGTAGCGGTAGCTCTCGCGCTTCAGCACGGTCCCCTCGCCGAACCAGCCGCCGGGCGGCAGGCCGCTGAAGGTGATGGTCTGGCCCTGGGCGGTGTCGGCCGTCATTTTCAGCAGGCCCTCGATGACGCCGAACCAATAGGTCACGGGCCGGCCCAGGCGGCAGACGAAGTCCCCGGGCAGGGCGTCGCCAACGGTGATGTGCTCCACGGCCCGGGCACGTTCGGCCGGCTGCAGCACCGGCAGCCAGGGAATGCAGGCCAGCTCCGTCCCGCTCGGGTCGCGGCGGCGCTGGTAGAGAGTCGACTCGGCGGGCATGGAACGGGTTTCCGGCAAATTGTCATCGCAAAGACACGGTGCGCGCTCGACAGCAGCCCGCCTGGGGCACACCCTATCAGGAGTATCCCTTGGAATGTCGTTGCAAAGACAGCTTGGCGTCAAACCCATGCCTACATTCGCCCACACGCCACCAAGGATCCACGTCCAGTGAAACAGGCAAATGGCACCCCCCGTGCGCGCCAGATAGGCCGCAATCAAGGCGCAAACCGCAGCCAGGTTGAACACCTGGCGAGGATTTGCAACGCGGAGTGCGGCCTATCTGGCGCG
>JAQGMU010000174.1 GCA_028292195.1 Ramlibacter sp.
GCAGGGCCTGGGCCTGGCCAAGGGCGACCGGGTCGCGATCATGATGCCCAACGTGCCGCAGTACCCGGTGGCCGTGGCCGCCATCCTGCGCGCCGGCTTCGTGGTGGTGAACGTCAATCCGCTGTACACGCCCCGCGAGCTGGAGCACCAGCTCAAGGACTCGGGGGCCAAGGCGATCGTCATCATCGAGAACTTCGCCAGCACGCTGCAGCAGTGCATCGCCAACACGCCGGTGCAGCACGTGGTGCTGGCGGCCATGGGCGACATGCTCGGCGGCCTGAAGGGCGGGCTGGTCAACTACGTGGTGCGCAAGGTCAAGAAGATGGTGCCGGCCTACAGCCTGCCGGGCGCCGTGAAGTTCAAGGACGCCGTCGCCCGCGGCACCCGCGGCACGCTGCGCAAGCCCGAGGTCAAGGCCGACGACGTTGCAGTGCTGCAATACACCGGCGGCACCACCGGCGTTTCCAAGGGCGCGGTGCTGCTGCACCGCAACGTCATCGCCAACGTGCTGCAGTCGGAAGCGTGGAACGCGCCGGTGCTGGACAAGGTGCCGAAGGACGAGCAGCTCACCGGCATCTGCGCGCTGCCGCTGTACCACATCTTCGCCTTCACCTGCTCGATGATGCTGGGCCTGCGCATGGGCGCCCTGCAGGTGCTGATCCCGAATCCGCGCGACCTGCCGGCGGTGCTGAAGGAATTGGCCAAGCACAAGTTCCACAGCCTGCCCGCCGTCAACACGCTGTTCAACGGCCTGGCCAACCATCCGGACTTCGGCAAGGTCGACTGGAGCAACCTGAAGATCTCGATCGGCGGCGGCATGGCGGTGCAGGGCGCCGTGGCCAAGCTCTGGCTCGAGAAGACCGGCTGCCCGATCTGCGAGGGCTACGGCCTGTCGGAGACCTCGCCGTCGGCCAGCTGCAACCCGGTGACCAGCACCCAGTACACCGGCACCATCGGCGTGCCCTTGCCATCCACCGAGATGAAGTGCCTGGACGACGACGGCAACGAGGTGCCGCTCGGCCAGCCGGGCGAGATCGCCATCAAGGGCCCGCAGGTGATGGCCGGCTACTGGCAGCGGCCCGACGAGACGGCCAAGGTCATGACGCCCGACGGCTTCTTCAAGAGCGGCGACATCGGCGTGATGGACGAGCGCGGCTACTTCAAGATCGTCGACCGCAAGAAGGACATGGTGCTGGTCTCCGGCTTCAACGTCTACCCGAACGAGGTCGAGGACGTGGTGATGATGCTGCCCGGCGTGAGCGAGTGCGCCGTGGTGGGCGTGCCGGACGAGAAGACCGGCGAGGCCGTCAAGCTGGTGATCGTCAGGAAGGACCCGGGCCTGACCGAAGAGAAGGTGCGCGAGTACTGCCAGGCGAACCTGACCGGCTACAAGCGGCCGCGGGTGATCGAGTTCCGCACCGACCTGCCGAAGACACCGGTGGGGAAGATCCTGCGGCGGGAGCTGCGGGACAAGAAGATCGCTGCATAGCAGCCGGACAGCCGGACAGCCGTCCGGTTTTCGTGTTGCTGAAAGGCGCTGGCGCGTTCCTTGCGACCTCGGGCTTGACCCGGGGTGACAAAGCGCCCCGCTCACCGAAAATCGTACATGCTCCGTTTCATCCTGACCCGCCTCTCGCTGGTCATCCCCACCTTCTTCGGGATGACGCTGCTGGCGTTCTTCCTGATCCGCCTGGTGCCGGGCGACCCGATCGAGACCCTGGCCGGCGAGCGCGGCATCGACGCCGCCCGGCACGCGAAGCTGCTGCATGAATACGGGCTCGATCGCCCGGTGCTGGTGCAGTACGGCATCTACATCGCCAAGGTGCTGAAAGGCGACCTGGGAAAATCGATCATCACCCAGGAGCCGGTGATCCGCGAGTTCGCCGCGCTGTTCCCGGCCACCATCGAACTGGCCGTCTGCGCCATCCTGTTCGCCCTGTTGCTGGGCATCCCCGCCGGCATCGTCGCTGCGGTCAAGCGCAACTCGGTCTTCGACCACGGCGTCATGGCCACTTCGCTCACCGGCTACTCGATGCCGATCTTCTGGTGGGGCCTGCTGCTGATCCTGCTGTTCTCCGTGCAACTGGGCTGGACGCCGGTGTCGGGCCGGATGGACGTGAAGTACTTCATCGAGCCGCGCACCGGCTTCCTGCTGATCGACTCGCTGATGTCCGACGACAAGGGAGCGTTCGTCTCGGCCGCCAGGCACCTGATCCTGCCGACCATCGTGCTCGGCACCAACCCCCTGGCGGTGATCGCCCGCATGACGCGCTCGGCCATGCTGGAGGTGCTGGGCGAGGATTACATCCGCACCGCCCGCGCCAAGGGCCTGCCACCGTTCAAGGTGATCGCCGTGCATGCGCTGCGCAACGCGCTGATCCCCGTGGTCACCGTCATCGGCCTGCAGGTCGGTGTGCTGTTCACCGGCGCCATCCTGACCGAAACCATCTTCTCCTGGCCGGGCGTCGGCAAGTGGCTGATCGAGGCCATCAACCGGCGCGACTACCCGGTGCTGCAGGGCGGCATGCTGCTGCTCGGCGTGATCGTCATGACCGTGAACCTCCTGGTCGACGTGGCCTATGGCTTCATCAACCCGCGCATCCGCCAAGGGGGGCATTGAGATGGCGGCGCTGGCACCCACCCCCACCGTCGCGAGCACGCCGCCGGGGCCGTGGCGCGAATTCTGGATGTCGTTCTCGGCCAACCACGGCGCCGTCGGCGGGATGGCGGTGGTGGCCTTCCTGCTGCTGCTGGCACTGTTCGCGCCCTGGATCGCGCCGCACGCGCCGGACGTCACCAACAGCGCGGCCTTCCTGAAACCGCCGGTGTGGCAG
>JAQGMU010000175.1 GCA_028292195.1 Ramlibacter sp.
TGACGACGTCCAGCCGCGGCTTGGCCGCCGCCGCGCCCACGCACGAGGTCCAGCCCATGTCCAGGTAGACCTTGGCCACTTCCGCGCACCACAGGATGTGTTCCTCCGGCGGCATGCGCTGGATCGCGTCCAGCCCCGGCTGGTTGTTCCAGGAGAAATGGGTGTGCGCCTCCACCATGCCGGGCATCAGGAAGGCGCCGGCGGCGTCGACCGTGGTGACGCCGATCACCGGCAGGCCGCGCGCGCCGTAGCCGCTGCGCTGCACGCGGGCGATGCGATGACCCTGGACCAGCACTTCGCCGTTGAAGGGCTGGTCGCCCGAGCCGTCGAAGATGCGCGCGTTGGTGAACAGGACGTCGGCCATGGTGCTTTCCTCTGCTTTCCTCGTCTTGCGGTGCGTCAGCGCTGGGCCGGCAGGAAGCCGCGCAATTCGCGCATGCATTCGTCGGGGCGTTCGATGGGAGTCCAGTGCCCGCAGCGGCTCAGGACGACGGTGCGCACGCCCGCCTTCACCCCGGTGAGGCGCTCGGCCATCGCCCGCACGGCCTGCGGCGGCGCCACGCTGTCCTCGTCGCCGGTGACCAGCAGCGTCGGCGCTTCGATCCGCTCCACCGCTGCGGCCCTGGCGTCGGCCAGCGCCTCGCAGCTGCGGGCGTAGCCTTCGGGGTCCTGCCGCATCAGGCTCTCGCGCACGAAGGCCGCGGCGGCCGGAGAGCGCTGGCGCGAATCGGCCGAGGTGGCGCCATTCATCAGCGCCTGGGCGATCTCCTGCATGCCGGCGATGCCCTCGTTGCGCGCCTTGCCGGCGCGCGTGCGAATGGCCGCGCGCGCGGGCTCCGGTGGCGCAACCAGCGGCCCGAACAGCGCCATGCTGCGCACCAGCTTCGGATGGCCCGCGGCCAGGTGCTGGCAGACGATGGTGCCCATCGAGTGGCCGAGCAGGTGGGTGCGGCCTATGTTCAAGCGCGAACAGGCCGCGAGCACGGCGTCGGCCAGGCGCTCGATGGAAAGCGGGCCGGCCACGGCGTGCGAGCGGCCGCTGCCCGGCAAGTCGAGCCGGACCACGCGATAACCCGCCAGCGCGGGCATCAGCGCCGTCCAGGTGTTGGAAGTGCCGCCGAGGCCATGCACGCAGACGACGGCGTCGCCTTCGCCTTCATCCTCCACGGCCATCTTGTCGATCAGGTGCAGTGCCATGGCGTTCTTCTCAGGCGTAGTCGAAGCGGTTTTCGATCGCGCCGATGCCGTCGATTTCCACGCGGAATACATCGCCCGGACCCAGCCACTTCGGCGGCTTGAAACCCATGCCGACCCCCGATGGCGTGCCGGTGGCGATGATGTCGCCGGGCACCAGCGTGATGCCGCGCGAGCAGGTTTCGACGAGCGTCGGGATGTCGAAGATCATGTCGGCGGTGCGGCCGTCCTGGCGCAACTCGGCGACGCCTCCCTTGGGGGTCACCCAGCCGCGCACGCGCGTGCCGCGGGCGTCCAGTTCGTCGGCCGTCACGATCCACGGTCCCATCGGGCAGAAGGTGTCGAAGCTCTTGCCCAGCACCCATTGCTGGTGCCGCACCTGCACGTCGCGCGCGCTGACGTCGTTGACGACGGTGTAGCCGAACACGTGGTCCATCGCGCGCGAGCGCTGGATGTCGCGCCCGCCGCGGCCGATGACCACCGCCAGCTCCGATTCGTAGTCGATCTGCGTCGACACCGAAGGGTGGGGCAGGCGCACCGTGTCGTGCGGGCCGACGACCGTTTCGGGGAACTTGGTGAAGACGATGGGCCATGCGTCCTGCTCGGGCAGCGTTTCGCGGAAGACCGTGGTCGCGAGTTCGGCCGCGTGCTCGCGGTAGTTGCGCCCGATGCAGAACAGGTTGCGCGCGGGCCGCGGCAGCGGCGCCGCGAGGCGCAGGGCTTGCACCGGCATGCGCACACCGGCCTCGGGGGGCAGGCCCTCGCCGCGCGCCAGGCGCTGGATGATCTCCAGCACGCCGCGCGATGCATCGGTGACCGCGAGGGGCGTGGCTTCGCGCCCGTCCCGCGAGATCGTGCCCGCATGCAGGCGGCCTCCCCAGCTCCAGCTGGCGATACGCATCGTGCTTGTCTCCTCGCCTTGAGGCGCCGTTTTGGAAATGAGACTTGTGTCTCAAATCGGCGTGGTCCATCATAGGCACGGCGGAAAACTGCGCAAGAACAAAGCCACGAACAAGGCTGCGGAAAAACCCTATGCCCCGCATCAAATACCGGCCCACCGAGCCTGCCGTTCCACCGGCGCGCGGCGTCAGGGCGTCGACTTTCAAGCTGCTCCTGGCGACCGCGATGGACTTGATCCAGCACACCGGCCACATCCCGTCGGTGGCGGAAGTCGCACTGCGCTCCAGGGTCTCGCGCGCCACCGCCTATCGCTATTTCCCCAGCCGCAGCGCACTCGTCACCACGGTCATCGACGCTTCGCTGGGACCCGTGCGGCAGCTTGCACAGGACAGCCGCGGCGGGCGCGAACGGGTGCGCGAACTGTTCAAGTCCACGTTTCCGCGCTTCAAGGAATTCGAGCCGCAACTGCGCGCCGCGGCCCAGCTCGCGCTCGAACAATGGGCGCTGGAGCGCGCCGGCCTGCTGCAGGAGCCGCCGTATCGCCGCGGGCACCGCGTGCGGATCCTGGAACACGCCATTGCGCCGCTGGCTCCGGCCATGCCTGCCGCGGTGCGCGACCGGCTGCATCGCGCGTTGTCCGTCATCTACGGAATCGAGGCCTACGTCATCCTGAAGGACATCTGGGGCACGGGCGACCGGGAACTGGAACGGACGGTGCTGTGGATGGCCGACGCGCTGATCGATGCGGCCGTGCGCGACGCAGCCGCCGACGAACGGGCGGTGCGGCCGCACGCCGCAGCTACCGCCAAGCGGACGCCACAAGTTGCGCGCCAGCCGCGGCCAGGCGCTTAAGCCATTGATTCCAAATGATTTTCTCGATCCGGTTAGGGATTACCCCTTAAGCGATTTCCGCCAGGCGGTATTGACGGATGAGTTGCTGGACGTAACGCTGCGTTGTCTTGCGTATCGAAAGGTATCAATCATGAAGACCCAGCTTGGCGCCCGCGGGCGTGTTGTCTCCCTTTCCCTGCTTGCCGGCGCGCTGCTTTCCGCTTGCGGCGGCGGCGACCCCCTGGATGGCCTGTGGCTCGGAACCATGGGCACCAACCGCGACGTGAACGCCATCGTCCTCGACGACGGCAATTACTACATGCTCTATTCCCGGCCCGGCAACCCCGCGGCGATCGGCGGCCTGGTCCAGGGCAGCGGCGATTTCATGGCCGGCAAGTTCACCTCGCCCGACGCCCGCGACTTCAACTGGGAAGGCACCGGCACCCAGCTGGCGACCGTCTCCGCCAAGATCAAGCTCACCCCGAAGCCGGCGGTGACCGGGACGGTGAACACGACTGCGTTCTCCATCCGCCCCAAGGAAATGTTCGATCGCGACGCGCAGCTCTCCGACATCGTCGGCGCGCACACCGGCAACGTCGTCTTCGCGCTCGGTGTCCGCCCGGCCACCTTCACCGTGACCGCGACCGGGCAGGTCAGCACGACCATCAACGGCTGCGCGATCACCGGCCAGGTGGTCCCGCGCAAGTACTCCAACGCCTATAACCTGACCATGACCTTCGGTGGCTACCCCTGCGTCTTCCCGAATGCGCAGTTCACGGGCGTCGCCTTCTACCGCGAGGATCTGCGCCAGTTGCAGGCGGCCGTGGTCCACGGCTCCCGCACGCAGGCCATCGCTTTCAGCGGCATCAAGCAGTAGCCCAACGCTGACACCCGGCTGTCCTGTGCGTCGCCCGACGCCGGGGCTGGCACATTCCATGCACTGGCTCCGGGATCCCTTTACCCGGAGCCTTTCTCATGCCTGTGTTTTCCCGGCGCCTGCGCCCCTGGCTGCTGGCCCTGCCGCTGGCCTTTGCCGTTGCCGGCCTGGCCCGCGCGGAAACGGTCGCCCGCTACGGCATTTCCATGGCCGACATCCCGCTCACCACCGGCCAGCCGGATCGCGGCGCCGGCGCCTACCAGTTCACCGGCCACACGCTCTATGACCCACTGATCGCGTGGGAAGCCAACATCGGCACCCGCCCGGGCAAGCTGGTGCCCGGCCTGGCCACCGAGTGGAAGGTGGACGCCAAGGACAACAAGGTCTGGCGCTTCGCCTTGCGCAAGGGCGTGAAGTTCCACGACGGCTCCGACTTCAAGGCCGACGCCGTGGTCTGGAACCTGGACAAGGTGCTGAACGACAAGTCGCCGCAGTTCGACGCCAAGCAGAGCGCGCAAGTGCGCCCTCGCATCCCCTCGGTGGCGAGCTACCGCAAGGTGGATGACTACACGGTGGAGATCATCACCAAGGACGTCGACGCGCTGTTCCCCTACCAGCTGCCCTGGTTCCTGGTCGGCAGCCCCGCGCAGTGGGAAAAGCTGGGCCGCGACTGGGGCAAGGTGGCGTCGCAGCCCTCCGGCACCGGCCCCTTCAAGCTGGACAAGCTGGTGCCGCGCGAGCGCGCCGAGCTGGTGAAGAACGCCGGTTACTGGGACAAGAGCCGCATTCCCAAGACCGACCGCATCGTCCTGGTGCCCATTCCCGACGCCGTCACGCGCACCAATGCCTTGCTCAATGGGCAGGTCGACATCATCGAGACGCCGCCGCCGGACATGCTGCCGCAGCTGAAGAAATCCGGCTTCAGGATCGTGCAGAACGTGACGCCGCACGTCTGGCCCTATCACTTCAGCACCGCGCCGGATTCGCCCTGGGCCGACATCCGGGTGCGCAAGGCGGCCAACCTCGCCATCGACCGCAACGCCATCGTGCAGCTGCTCGGCGGCCAGGCGGTGCCGGCCAAGGGCCAGATCGATCCCGGCAGCCCGTGGTTCGGCAAGCCGTCGTTCGACCTCAAGTACGACGTGGCGGCGGCCCGCGCCTTGATGGCCCAGGCCGGCTACAGCCAGGCGAAACCCCTGAAGGCCAAGATCATCATTGCCCAGGGCGGCACCGGCCAGATGCTGTCGCTGCCGATGAACGAGTACATCCAGCAAAGCCTGGCGGAGGTCAACATCCAGGTGCAATTCGAGGTGGTGGAGCTGGAGAACCTCTACGTCCACTGGCGCGCCGGCGCCAAGTCCGACATGAACGCGGGCAAGGGCATCACTGCCATCAACCTGGGCTACGTCACGGCCGACCCCTTCTATGCCCTCACCCGCTTCGCCTACGGCCGGTACGTGGCGCCCAACGGCGTCAATTGGGGCGGCTACGACGACCCGCAGGTGAACGCCGCCATCGACAAGGTGCGCACCAGTTTCGACACCAGGGAGCAGGACAAGCAACTCGCCTTGGTGCACCAGAAGATGGTCGACGACGCGCTGATGCTGTGGGTGGTGCACGACACCAACCCGCACGCGCTCTCGCCCAAGGTGAAGAGCTTCGTGCAGGCCCAGCACTGGTTCCAGGACCTGACCACCATCGGCATGTAAGGCGATGCTGCGCTACCTGCTGCGGCGCGTGCTGTACGCGCTGCCCATCGCGCTGGGCGTGACGCTGGTCTCCTTCATGCTGGTCTACATCGCGCCGGGCGATCCGCTCAGCGCGATCGCGCCGGCCGATGCGCCGCAGGAGGTGATCAACTCGCTGAGGACGGCCTATGGCCTGGACCGGCCGCTGCCGGTGCGCTACGGGCTCTGGCTGGCGCGCGCGCTGCAGGGCGACCTGGGCGCTTCCATCGCCACCGGCCGCCCGGTGCTGGGCGAAGTGCTGGGCGCCGTGCGCAACACGCTGGACCTCGCGCTGGCCGCGGCCCTGCTCGGCGTCGGCTTCGGCTGCCTGCTCGGGGCGCTGGCCGGCCTGCGCGCCGGCGGCTGGATCGACCGGCTCGCCAGCGGGCTCTCGGTGGCGGGCGTCAGCGTGCCGCACTACTGGCTGGGACTGGTGCTGACCATCGTGTTCTCGGTGCAGCTGGAATGGCTGCCGGCCATGGGCGCGAGCTCCGGCGACGGCGGCGCCGCCGACCACCTGCGCCACATGGTGCTGCCGGTGCTGACGCTGGCCGTGATCCCGCTGGGCATCATCACCCGCACGGTGCGGGCCCTGGTGGCCGAGATCCTGAACCAGGAATTCGTGATCGCGCTGCGCGCCCGCGGGCTCGGGGGCGGCCGGATCTTCCGCCACGTGGCGAAGAACGCAGCGCCGACGGTGCTGGCCGTCGCCGGCCTGCAGGTGGGCTACCTGATGGGGGGGTCGATCCTGGTGGAGACGGTGTTCGCCTGGCCGGGCACCGGCTTCCTCCTCAACACCGCCATCTTCCAGCGCGACATCCCGCTGCTGCAGGGCACGCTGCTCGTGCTGTGCCTGTTCTTCGTGGCGCTGAACCTGCTGGTGGACCTGCTGCAACCGCTGCTGGACCCGCGCATGGCCCGCGCCTGAACGTCCTTCCATGTCCGCCATCCTCCCCGCTCCCGCCATCCTCGAACCCGCGCCGCCGTTGCCGGCCCTGCCGCGCGCGCCGGGCTACTGGCGCGGCGTGTTGCGCGCGCTGCGGCGCGACCCGGTCGCCTGCGCCAGCGCAGTGCTGCTGCTGGCCATCGTCGCGGCCGCCGTGTTCGCGCCCTGGCTGGTGGCCGATCCGTACAAGACCAGCATGCTGCGCCGGCTGCAGGACATCGGCAGCGCCGGGCACTGGCTGGGCACCGACGAACTTGGTCGCGACATGCTGGCGCGCCTGATCTACGGCGGCCGGCTCTCGCTGCTGCTGGGCGTGACGCCGGTGGCGGCCGCATTCGTGATCGGCACGTCGCTGGGCCTGGTCGCCGGCTACCTGGGCGGCCGGGTCAACATGGTCATCATGCGGACGCTGGACGTGTTCTACGCCTTCCCGTCCGTGCTGCTGGCGGTGGCGATCGCGGGCGCGCTCGGACCCGGCATGAGCAACAGCCTGATTGCGCTGACGCTGGTGTTCGTCCCCCAGGTGGTGCGCGTGGCCGAGAGCGTCACCACGCAGGTGCGCAACCTCGATTACATGGCGGCAGCGCGCATGAGCGGGGCCGGCCCCTTCAGCATCATCCGCGTGCACGTGCTGGGCAACGTGCTGGGGCCGGTGTTCGTCTATGCCACCGGCCTCGTCAGCGTGAGCATGATCCTGGGTTCGGGCCTGAGCTTCCTGGGCCTGGGCGTGAAGCCGCCCGAGCCGGAGTGGGGACTGATGCTGAATACGCTGCGGCCCGCGCTCTACGGCCATCCTTGGCTGGCGGCGCTGCCCGGCGTGATGATCTTCCTCACGTCGATGGCCTTCAACCTGCTGGCGGACGGCATCCGTTCGGCCATGGACATCCGCCGATGAAAGCTTCCAACCTCGCCTTCGCGGCCGACCGCGGCGGCCCCGCCCAGCCGCTGCTGGCCGTGCGCGACCTGCGCAAGCATTTCCCGGTGAAGGGGGCCGGCGCCGGGGCGGCGGTGCGCGCCGTCGATGGCGTGAGCTTCGACGTCGCCAAGGGCGAGACACTGGGCATCGTCGGCGAGTCGGGCTGCGGCAAGAGCACGACGGCGCGCCTGATCGCCAGGCTGGTCGAGCCCGATGGCGGCGAACTGGTGTTCGACGGCGAGGGCGTCGGCCAGTACGGCGGCCTGGCACTCAGGCAGTTCCGCCGCGAACTGCAGATGGTGTTCCAGGATTCCCATGCCTCCCTCAACCCGCGCCTGCCGGTCGGCGAAGCCATCGCCTACGGGCCGCAGGTGCATGGCGCGAGCAAGGCCCAGGCGCGGGAGCGCACCGAGGCGCTGCTGGCGCGGGTCGGGCTGGCGCCGGAGGTGTTCGCGGCGCGCTACCCGCACGAGCTCTCGGGCGGCCAGCGCCAGCGCGTCAACATCGCGCGGGCGCTGGCTTTCGAGCCGCGCCTGGTGATCCTCGACGAAGCGGTGGCGGCCCTCGACAAGTCGGTGCAGGCCCAGGTGTTGAACTTGTTGCAGGAGCTGAAGGCGGAGCGCGGCCTCACCTACGTCTTCATCTCGCACGACCTGCACGTGGTGCACTACATCGCCGACCGCGTGCTGGTGATGTACCTGGGGCTGGTGATCGAAAGCGGGCCGGTGGAACAGCTCTATGCCGCGCCCCGCCATCCCTACACCCGCGCCTTGCTGGGGGCCGTGCCCTCGCTCGACCCGGCACGGCGCACGCAGCAGTCCCCGTTGTCGGGCGACCCGCCGAATCCGGTGAATCCGCCCAGCGGCTGCCGCTTCCGCGACCGTTGCCCGCTGGCGCGGGCTTTGTGCGCCGAGAGCGCGCCGGCGATGCGGGAGACCACGCCCGGCCACTGGGCCGCCTGTCATTTCGAGGGCGTGTCGTGAGCGAGCGGGCGCCCCTGCTGTCGGTGCGCAACCTGAACGTGGAGTTCCTGCCGGCGGAACGCGGCGCGCCGGCCACGCGCGCGCTGAGCAACCTCGACCTGGCGCTGGGCCACGGCGAGGTGCTGGCGCTGCTTGGCGAATCGGGCTGCGGCAAGAGCGTCACGCTGCGCACGCTGCTGCGGCTGCACCCGGCGCGGCGCACCCGCATCGCCGGCGCCATCGAGGTCGACGGCCAGGACGTGCTGGCGCTGCGCGGCGCCGCATTGCAACGCTATCGCGGCGGCGTGGTCGGCATGGTGTTCCAGGAGCCGGGCCTCGCGTTCGATCCGGTCTGCACCGTCGGCAGCCAGATCGCCGAGTCGGTGCGGGTGCACGACGGACTGGACGCGCGCTCCGCCCGGGCGCGGGCCCTGGAGATGCTCGAACGGGTGCAGATCCCGCAGGCGGCCCGCCGGTTCGACGCCTACCCGCACGAGCTCTCCGGCGGCATGCGCCAGCGCGCCATGATCGCGCTGGCCCTGGCCTGCCGGCCGCGGCTGCTGCTGGCCGACGAGCCCACCACCGCGCTGGACGCCACGGTGCAGATCCAGATCCTGCTGCTGCTGCGCGAGCTGCAGCGCGAAATCGGCATGTCCATCGTCTTCGTCACCCACGACATCGGCGCCGCCGTCGAAGTGGCCGACCGGATCGCGGTGATGTACGCCGGCCGCATCGTGGAGGAGGCCGAGGTCGGCACGCTGGTGAAGCAGGCGCGCCATCCCTACACCCGCGGCTTGCTCGCTGCCACGGTCGGCCCGGAACACCGCGGCCGGCCGTTGGCGGCGATCGCCGGAGCGCCGCCGGACCTGCGGGCGCTGCCGCCCGGCTGCGCCTTCGCGCCGCGCTGCGATCG
>JAQGMU010000177.1 GCA_028292195.1 Ramlibacter sp.
GGCGCGCGCCATCGCGCTCGATCCCGAGCTCGTGATGTACGACGAACCCTTCGCCGGCCTCGACCCGATCTCGCTCGGCACCGCGGCGCAGTTGATCCGCCGCCTGAACGACACGCTGGGCATCACCAGCATCGTCGTCTCGCACGATCTCGAAGAGACCTTCCACATCGCCGACAAGGTGATCGTGCTGGCCAACGGCGGCATCGCGGCGCAGGGCACGCCGGACGAAGTGCGTGCCTCCACCGACCCGCTGGTGCACCAGTTCGTGCATGCGGAACCGGACGGCCCGGTGCGCTTCCACTATCCCGGTCCTTCGGTGGCCGAGGACTTCAGTCAGGGGCTCGACAAATGAGCTGGTACCGCCCCGCCGACGTCGGTTATGCCGTGCGCAGCAAGCTCGACGACTATGGCTACAGCGCGCGCCTGCTCGGGCGCCTGCTGGCGATGGTCGGCTCCACGCTGCGGCGCGGCCGGCTGGTGCGCGACCAGGTCCATTTCCTGGGCAACTTTTCGCTGGCCATCATCGGCGTGTCCGGCCTGTTCGTCGGCTTCGTGCTGGCGCTGCAGGGCTACTACACCCTCCAGCGCTACGGCTCGGCCGAGGCGCTGGGCCTGCTGGTGGCGCTGAGCCTGGTGCGCGAACTCGGGCCGGTGGTCACCGCGCTGCTGTTCGCCGGCCGCGCCGGCACCTCGCTCACTGCGGAGATCGGCCGGATGAAGGCCGGCGAGCAGCTGTCGGCGATGGAGATGATGGCCGTCGACCCGGTGCAGCGCATCCTGGCGCCGCGCTTCTGGGGCGGCGTGCTGGTGATGCCGCTGCTCGCGGCCGTCTTCAGTGCGGTCGGCATCCTGGGCGGGTGGCTGGTCGGCGTGGTGCTGATAGGCGTGGACCCGGGCTCCTTCTGGAGCCAGATGCAAGGTGGCGTCGACGTGTTCAAGGACATCGGCAACGGCGTCATCAAGAGCCTGGTGTTCGGCGTGGCCGTCACCTTCATCGCCGTGCTGCAAGGCTACGAGGCCCAGCCGACCCCCGAGGGGGTGGCGCGGGCCACCACCCGCACGGTCGTGATGGCCTCGCTGGCCGTGCTCGCCCTCGATTTCGTGCTGACCACACTGATGTTCAGCATCTAGGAGAAAGAAATGGAACGGACCAAGAACGACGTGTGGGTGGGCCTGTTCGTGCTCATCGGCGCGGCCGCGCTCGTATTTCTGGCCCTGCAGGCGGCCAACCTGCTGTCGCTGAGCTTCGCGCCGACCTATCGAGTGAGCGCACGCTTCGACAACATCGGCGGCCTGAAGCCGAAGGCGGCGATCAAGAGCGCCGGCGTGGTGGTCGGCCGGGTGGAAGGCATCTCCTTCGACGACAAGACCTTCCAGGCCCGGGTCGACCTGGCCATGGACCGGCGCTACCAGTTCCCCAAGGACAGTTCGCTCAAAATTCTGACAAGTGGCCTTTTGGGTGAGCAATATGTGGGAATCGAAGCGGGTGCTGACGACAAGGTTTTGGCTGCCGGCGATACCATTACCACCACCCAGTCCGCCGTGGTGCTGGAAAACCTGATCGGGCAATTCCTGTACAACAAGGCGGCGGACGGCCCTTCAGCGACGCCAGCCAAAAAATGAAGATCAACAGCTTTCTCGCCTCGCGCGCCGCCCCGGCACTGGCCTTCGCCGCCATCCTGCTGTCGCTTGGCGGCTGCGCCACCGTTCAGAACCCCAGTCCGCTGGATCCCTGGGAGGGGATGAACCGCGCGACGACCAGGTTCAACGAGGGCGTCGATGCCGTCGTGCTAAAGCCGGTGGCGACGGTCTACCAGAAAAACCTGCCCCCGCTGGTGCGCAGGGGCGTCGGCAACTTCTTCGGCAACCTGGGCGATGTCTGGTCGTTCGTCAACAGCGCGCTGCAGTTCAAGCTGCAGGACGCCGCGGACAACTTCGCCCGCGTCCAGACCAACACCTTGTGGGGCGTGTTCGGCATCTTCGACGTGGCCAGCGACCTCAACATCGAACGCCACCGCGAGGACTTCGGCCAGACCCTGGGCCGCTGGGGCGTGGGGGCAGGGCCTTACCTGGTGCTGCCCCTGCTGGGCCCGTCGACGCTGCGCGATACCGCGGCGCTGCCGATCGACTGGAAGGGCGACCTGGTGCGCCGCATCGACCCGGTCGCCACCCGCAACATAGCCTCCGCGCTGCGCGCCGTGCACCTGCGCGCGTCGCTGCTGCGCGCCACCAACGTCCTGGATGAGGCGGCGCTGGACAAGTACAGCTTCACCCGTGACGCGCACCTGCAACGCCGCCGTGCCGAAATCTACGAACTCGACGACCCGCGCCGCGAGGTCCCGCCGCCGCTGCCCGATGAGGGAATTCAACCCCAGCTGACGCCCGCCCCGGCTGGCTCAGGCTTGCCTGCAAGACAACCGCCGCCGGCTCCGGCGCGTTAAGAGAGCTTGCATGCTGTTGCAATCCCGCTGCACCGGCCGGAAACCCGGCCGAGCCCCGGCGTTCCAACAGCTTTCGCGGGCGCAAGCCCGACAAGAAGGATTGAAATGAAACGACGTACCCTGGGCCGGTTCGCGGCCATCTTGCTCGCCACGAGCCTCTCGTTTGGCCTGTCACCGCTGGCCCATGCCGCCGATGAGGCACCCGAGGTCCTGGTCAAGCGCCTGTCCGACGATGTGCTGGGCGCCATCAAGGCCGACAAGAGCCTGCAGTCCGGCGACACCGCGCGGCTCATCGCGCTGGTCGACAGCAAGGTCATGCCGCACGTGGACTTTGCCCGCATGACGGCCTCCGCGGTCGGCCCGGCCTGGCGCCAGGCCACCCCGGAGCAGCAGAAGCGGCTGCAGGACGAGTTCAAGACGCTGCTGGTGCGCACCTATTCCGGCGCGTTGTCGCAGGTGGCCGACGAGTCCGTCACGGTCAAGCCGGTGCGCGCCCAGCCCACCGACACCGAGGTGGTCGTGCGCACCGAAGTCCGCGGCCGCGGCGACCCGATCGAGCTCGATTACCGGATGGAAAAGACCCCGGGCCAGGGCGCGGGCTGGAAGATCTACAACCTGAACGTGCTGGGCGTGTGGCTGGTGGAAACCTACCGCAGCCAGTTCGCGCAGGAGATCAATGCCAAGGGCGTCGACGGCCTGATCGCCTCGCTGTCGGAGCGCAACAGGACCAACGGCAAGAAGGGCTGAGGCCGTTCCGTGCTGGTGCTCCCGTCCGAACTCACGCATGCGCAGGCGCCCGCCTGCAGCCGCATGCTGGCGCAGGCGCTGCGTTCGGAGCCGGGCCAGCAGGCGGTGGCCGATGCCTCCGCCCTGCGCCGTTTCGATTCGTCGGCGCTGGCGGTGCTGCTCGAATGCCGGCGCGAGGCGCTGGCGCTTGGCAAGTCCTTCGCCGTCAGCCAGCTGCATCCGCGGCTGCGCGACCTCGCCGGCCTGTACGGCGTCGCGGAGCTGTTGCCGGAAGCCTCCTGATCCTTCCCCGGCGCGGGTCATGCCCCGCAGCTAAAATGGCGGGTTGCCCATGCCCGCCATCTCCTTCCAAGCCGTCTCCAAGACCTACAGCACACCGCGAGGCAGCTTCCAGGCGCTGGACGGCGTCTCCTTCGACATCCAGCAGGGCGAATTCTTCGGCCTGCTCGGCCCCAACGGCGCCGGCAAGACCACGCTGATCAGCGTGCTGGCCGGCCTGGTGCGCGCCAGCGGCGGCCGGGTGCTGGTGCACGGACACGACGTGCAGAAGGACTATGCGAAGTCCCGCCGCGCGCTGGGCGTGGTGCCGCAGGAACTGGTGTTCGACCCCTTCTTCACCGTGCGCGAGTCGCTGCGCATCCAGTCCGGCTACTTCGGCGTGAAGAACAACGATGCCTGGATCGACGAACTGCTTTCCAGCCTGGGCCTCGCCGACAAGGCCGGCTCCAACATGCGCCAGCTGTCCGGCGGCATGAAGCGGCGCGTGCTGGTGGCGCAGGCGCTGGTGCACCGGCCGCCGGTGATCGTGCTGGACGAGCCCCCCGCGGGGGTCGACGTGGAGCTGCGGCAGACGCTGTGGCAGTTCATCGCCCGCCTCAACAAGGAAGGCCACACGGTGCTGCTCACCACCCACTACCTGGAAGAGGCCGAGGCGCTGTGCAACCGCATCGCCATGCTGAAGGCCGGCCGCGTGGTGGCGCTGGAGCGCACCAGCGAGCTGCTGAAGGCCGCCTCGGCCAACGTGCTGCGCTTCAAGCTCGATGGCCCGTTGCCGCCCGAGTTCGAGGGCAAGGCGCGGGTCACCGGCCGCATCGTGCAGCTGCCGGCGCACGACGCCCATGAGATCGAGCAGCACCTGGCGGTGATCCGCGAAGCCGGGCTGCGGGTGGAGGACGTCGAGATCCGCAAGGCGGACCTCGAGGACGTGTTCCTCGACGTGATGTCCGCCGACCAGCACGAGGTGCCGGCATGACCGGCTGGCGCACGCTTCTGTACAAGGAGACCCTGCGCTTCTGGAAGGTGGGCTTCCAGACCGTCGCCGCGCCGGTGTTGACCGCCCTGCTGTACCTGCTGAT
>JAQGMU010000200.1 GCA_028292195.1 Ramlibacter sp.
GGGTTGGCAGGCGCGGCGCCGCCCGGATTGCCGTCCACCGCGAACTGGTCGGTGGTGTTGTCGTAGGTGATCAGCGCGCCTGAGGTTTCGTCGGCGATCGTGGCGCCGCGGTAGCGCCGCATCTCGGCGCGGCCGATGAACTTGACGCGGTCGGCGCGGCCGTCGTATTCGATGGTGTCGCCCTCGCCCTCGATGAATTCGTCGACGCCATCGCGCTTCTGCCGGTAGAAGGCGCGCTTGCCCGGCTCCGCCGTCACCACGCCGAACTGGTAGCCCTCGGGGTCCTGCTTGACGTTGACCTTGGCGCCGCGAATCACGATCGTGCCCTTGGTCACCACCACCTTGCCGGTGAAGACGCTCGTCTGGTTGAGGTCGTCGTAACGCAGCGCGTCCGCCTCCACGTTCATGGGCTTGTTGCGGTCGGCCTTTTCGGCGTTGGCCGCGCCGGCAAGCAGGGCGAGGGCCAGGGCAAACGTCAGGGTGGCTTGTTTGTTTTTCATAAAGGCACGAATCTTGCTCCCATTCTAACGGGAGCAAGCAGCCCAGGGGCGGCGGCGCCGGAAGGTCCGCCGCCAGAGCGGGGGATGCGCGCTGCGGCCGGCCGGGCCTCAGGCGCGCGTGACGGCCGGGCGGCGGCCGTCCAACTCGAACACGCCCACCACCTGCACCAGGCGCGACGCCTGCTCCCGCATGGCGTCGGCGGTGATCCGGCCATCTTCGACCAGCGTCGCGTTGCGGCGTGTCACCTCGTTCAAGGCCGTCACCGCGCGATTGACCTGCGCGATGCCCGCGTTCTGCTGCTCGCTGGTCGACGCCATTTCGCCCATGATCCCGGTCACGGCCCGCACGCTGGTCAGGATCTGCTCCATCGTCTGCCCCGCCAGTCCCACCAGCTTGCTGCCGGCGTCGGCTTCCGAGACCGAGTTGGCGATCAGTCCCTTGATCTCCTGGGCCGCCGCCGCGCTGCGCTGCGCCAGGTTGCGCACTTCGCTGGCGACCACGGCGAAGCCGCGGCCGGAAGCGCCCGCCCGCGCCGCCTCCACCGCGGCGTTGAGGGCCAGGATGTTGGTCTGGAAGGCGATGCCGTCGATGATGGCGATGATGTCGACGATGTTGCGCGAAGCCCGGTTGATGGAGTTCATCTTGTCGACGACCTGGCCCACCACCTCGCCGCCCTTCACGGCCACCTCGGACGCCGATTTCACCAGCACGTTCGCGCGCTGGGCATTGCCCGAATTGCGCTCCACGGCCTGGGTCAGCTTGTCCATCGAGAGCGCGGTCGCCTCCAGCGAGCCGGCCTGCTCCATGGTGCGCACCGACAGCTCCGCGTTGCCGGAAGCGATCTGGTCCGAGGCGCTCGAAAGCAGCTCCGAGCCTTCGCGCACGCGCGTCACGATGGCGATCAGCGAATCGTTCATCTCGCGCAGCGCACCCTGCAGCTCGCCGATGCCGTCGTAGCGCTTGCTGGGCGCGACGATCTGCGACAGGTCGCCCGAGGCCACGCGCTTGGCGGTGGAAACCGCCCACGCGATCGGGATGGTGATGCGGTTGACCATCTGCCGCACCATTCCGCCCAGCAGGACCAGGGTGAGGGCCGAGATGGCGGCAATCATCCGGTTCTTGTCGCGTGCCGCCCTGTCGTCGTCGGCGACCAGCCTGGACAGGTGCTGCTCGCTGTCCTCGGCCAGCTGCTTGAGGGCCAGGTCCACCTGGTTGATGTCGGCCCGGACCGCCATCAGGGCTTCGAGCGAATTGCGGCTGGTGAGGGAGCCGCTGATCTTGTCGAGCTCCGCCAGCGTGCCCTGCAACTCCGGGGTCGGCGCCTCGCCGTAGACGGTGCGCACGCCGTCGCGGGCTCCCTGCAGGGCTTTGAGGGCGGGTTCGGAAACCTTGCCCGTGTCCACCGCGTCGGTGACCCCATTGAGGAATTCGCGGTAGCTGGAGACCGCCTGGTTGCTGGTGCGGTAGCGCCCGAGGTCGCGGTTGACGCGCTCGGGCAGGTCGCTGACCGACAGCAGCTGGAACACCAGCAGGCAGACCAGGGGCGTGGCGGCCAGGCCGAACTGCACGTACATCCGCTGCTTGATACTCAGTCGCGCAAACGCGTCCAGCCACATGATGGATTCCGCCTCAGGTTGGTCAGTACTTCGCTATCACCTTCAGGTCTTTAGGCGCCGCCGAGACGTAGCCGACCGCGCCCGGGGTGGCCTTGACGGCGGCGATGACTTCCGCGTCGCCGGCCTTCACCGCGGGGGCGTTCAGCCCGTCGCGGAAGCCCTTCTTGATCCAGATGGAGTTGTATTTGGCGGCGTCGATCTTCAGGGCCCGCTCCAGGAACTCCTTCTGCTGCGCCGCGTTGTCCAGGGGCACCAGCTTCGTTCCGCCGGCGATCTGCTTGTCCCCCAGGTAGGCGTCGCGGACTTCCTCGGGGCTCAGGGCCAGCGCGGCGTTCGCGATGACATAGATATCGGCGGCAGCCGGGGCGCACAGGCCGGCGCCGAGCAGGGCGGCAGCCAGCAGTTGTTTGCACTTCATCGTGGTCCCTTCAGAATCGAACCGCGAATTGCAGCCGGGCGCCGGTGCCCTTCAGCACGGTGCCGTCCGGCTGGTCCTGCCGCATGCGATCGAGCTCCAGCTTCAGCGCCGCGCTCGGGTTCAGGTCGTACCGCACCCCCAGCACGCCCCGCACATAGGACCGCCCGCTCTCCTGCGCCGCGAAGTAGGTGTCGCCCTGGTCCAGCTCGGCGCGCTCCACGCGCGCGTAAGGCGTCCAGCGGCCCGCCACCGTGTAGCCGGCCTGCAGGAACCCGGCCCAGCTCGCATGGGTTCCCGTGCCCGCGCTGAGGTCGGTGTCGTGGAAGCGGTAGTACTCGCCGATGACCTCCCAGTCGCCGTGTTCGTAGACGCCGAAGCCGCCGAACATGTTGACGCGGGTGCTTCCCAGCGCGACCTTGTCGGCATCGTAGGCCGTGACGCGCTGCTGGAACGCGTGCAGTCCGAGCGTCAGCCCCTCGAGAGGCCCGCTGAAGGCGTAGCGCACGTTGCCGCCGACCAGCTTGTTGGCGTTGTCGTCGCTGCCGGCATTGAGATCGAGCACGCGGTCCTGGATGCCGTCGCCATTGGCCAGATAGGCGTCGTACTGCAGGCGGCCGGAGCCCACCCGCGTGTTGCCGGAGGCGAGCAGGCCGACCGCATGCGCCGGCAGGATGCCGCCGCGGTCTTCGAATTCGACCAGGCGCGGGCGGCTTGCGGCGGTCTGGATCTGCTGGCCGTGGTGGAAGGCGGCATTCCAGTAGCCGTAGGGCGTGTGGAAGCGGCCCACCCAGAGGGTCAGCGCGTCGCTGAAGGTATAGCCGAACTGCAGGCGTTCCAGGTCGGTCGCGACCCCGCCGCCTTCCGGCCCGTATTCGAACACCAGTTCGACGATCGAGCGGACGCGGTCGCCGAACTCCGGCGTCATGTACAGGTCGAGGTTGCCGACCGCGAAGCCCGCCTTGCGGCCGGGAATCGGGAGCGCCAGCTTCGCGTATCCAACGTCGGCAAAGCCGTGCAGCGGGATGCCGAGGTCGCGTGTCTTGGCCGAGGTATCCGAAATGCCGGTGACGGTCTGTTCGAGCCGGTCGATTCGCGCCGCCTGCGCGTTGACGGCCTCGGCCGCTTCGGGCCTGGCCGCAACTGGGGCCTTTGCCGCTTCGAGCTGGTTCAGCCGGTTCGACAACTGCTCGATCAGCACCATGCTCTGGCGCAGCTTCTTCTCGAGCTCCTCGATCCGCTGCGCCTCGTCGGCCGCGAAGGCCGCCA